>JBDUCF010000137.1:0-6895 GCA_040003545.1 Pyrinomonadaceae bacterium
GATGATTACTTCACCATCCTGGACCACGTACTGATGGTCCAGCCGGTAAAGGGTGTGCGCTTTCAAGGCCTGCTCCACGCAGTGCAGCAACTCCATGTTTGCCGGATCGTATAGGTTGCCGACCCCCAGCAGTTTTTCGGTCTTATCAACGCCCTCTTCCGTCAGCACGGCGGTATGCTGTCTTTCGTCTACCAGATATTCGCCGGTTTTCTTACCATCGAGCTCTTCGCCTTTGTGCAATTGGGGAATAATCGCGTCTGCCTTGTAGTACTTGTCGGTGGCTTCATCCGAGGGCCCGGATATAATCAAAGGCGTGCGCGCTTCGTCGATGAGGATCGAATCTACCTCGTCCACGATGGCAAAGTAGTGGCCGCGCTGCACGCAGGTCGCCAGATCGAACTTCATGTTGTCGCGAAGATAGTCAAAGCCGAATTCGTTGTTCGTGCCATAGGTGATGTCCGCGGCATAAGCTGCCTGGCGCTCGAAGTCGTCCATGTCGTTCTGAATGCAGCCGACCTCCAGGCCCAGGAAGCGATGGATCTGGCCCATCCACTCCGCATCGCGCGACGCGAGATAGTCGTTGACTGTGATGACGTGCACTCCACCGCGTCCCGTCAACGAGTTGAGATACGAGGGCAGCGTGGCCACCAGCGTCTTGCCTTCGCCGGTGCGCATCTCGGCGATTTTCCCCTGGTGCAGCACCAGGCCGCCAATTAGCTGAACATCGAAATGGCGCATCCCCGTCGAGCGCAAACTCGCTTCCCGCACGACGGCAAAGGCCTCCGGCAGCAATTCATCGAGCACTTCCCGCTCGCGTCGCTTCAGTTCTGCGGGATCGCGCGCATCAGCAACCGCGCGCGCAACTTGTTCCTTGAATGCTGCAGTTTTGGCGCGCAGCTCCGCGTCTGACAGCTTCTTGACTGCGGGCTCCAGCGCATTGATCTGCTCAATTATCGGCTGGATAGACTTCAGATAGCGCTGATTGCTGCTGCCGAATACTTTGGTTAAAGCTTTATCGAAACCCATACTCTTCTATTATTCCTGTTCTGAAACTCTATTTTATATAAACGCCCGTCTAATTCAGTTGTTTGGGCAGTTTTTGATTCTAATTGAGGGCCGGAAGGTAGGCAAGCGAGCAATCTGGCAAGTACTGATGCAGTTTGAGCGTTTGCCCAGTAGAACAACGCTCGGTCCCGGTGAGGGACCGCGCCTATTGCAATCCGGATGGGCAAACTGCCTCAGCACCATCCGCCACGTCCTATGACGCAGCCAGTTGCTTCTTGATTAACTCAACAATAGGCTGGCGCGGCATGGTTAGATTGAATTTGATTCTCTTTCCATCAGGCGAGACGGTCGTATTCTTCAACAGCACTTCCTCGTCTTTTCCCTCTCGCGACTTGGCGCCGGCAGCCAGCAGAAAATTGAAGGCCTGGGAAAGACTACGCGCGCTACTGACCGACGAGGCATCTGATTCAACCGTAGCCACAACCTCGGTCTGATCCTGTTTCACCGTAAAGATAACTATAGTCCCTGGATTGTCTTCGTTGATCCTCTTCAAATAAACCAGGAAGCCGCTATCGTTTAGTGCAGCAATCATGCGTCCGGACAAATCAATCAGATTCGGGTCACCCGCCTTCTTGGTTACCTTTGCATTCTTCAGTTTGCCGTTCTCATCAAGCTCTGACTCGATTACGATTTCAAACGGCTGATTCAAGTCGAGCTTGCCCTGGTTCTTGAGATCGTTGGCGAAGTCGCCAAAATCTTTCAGCGCCTTTTTATTTATCTCGCCTTCTTTCGGCAGTTCAATATTGTTCTCAGCGGCAACCTTATCCAGCTCTTTCTGCGCTGCGGAAACCTCAGCCTTCTTGTCGCTGGCGGCGGGCGAGCCGGCCGGCGTTGGCGAGCCTGAGGCGATCACCGTCCTGGGGCTGGCTAAAGGACTCGCCTGGGGACTGGGCGATGGGCTCGGCTGAGGAGTCGGGGTCGGCGTGCTGACGGGTTTCCTGCTGGCGAAAGATGCGGCTTGCGAAACGATTCGGGGCGCGAAGGGATCAGGTGGGACCGGCAGTGTCGGGGGCGCCTCGGTTGCAAAATAACCTTCCGGATAGTGAAACTTCTCAGTTGCCAGATTCACTATTTGCACGTCCTCCCCGATTGTCGTTCGGTTGTAATCGCGGCTGACAAACTCCGCGCCTGAAAAAAGGTATGCGATATTCAATGCGTCGCGAAAGGCCGGCACATAAAGAATCACCGCCAGCGCCATAGTGTGCACGCCCAGCGATGCGCCCACCAGCCGGGCGATTCGCGGCCATAAAGGCACGTGGTTGACTTCAAAATCTGCGAAAAGTGACGCCATTTCCTTAAGTTCTATGCAAAACAGTCCAATCTTAGACGCGCGCCGCAGTCTGAACGTTGCGAGCGCGCGCAGTTATACGTTAGCACTTCGCGAAATGAATGGTAAGCGACGCTCCCGAATAGTGTGGTCGTTAGCAGGAAGCTAATCTCATTAACACCTGGCTTCAGCCAGGTGATACAGGCCATCTATTGATCTCTAAACCGTTTGGGTCAGTTAGTCACTTATGATCACCGCACTAAAGGGTGCTAATGAGGATTTCAAACTGACCAAAGGCGCTTGCGACCCCCGGGTTCTCTATCAACTGCGATCCTGCTCTTAAGTTAGAATACTGCAATGCGACGACCGCGAAACGAACGCAAGGAACGACACCCGCCCCGCAAGCGTCGTGGTTCGACGAATCAACGCGACCATGAAAATCCTCCTACAGCGGTGAAGCGCGAAGATGCGCAGCGGCTGGCTGCTCCGCAGACACGAGAGTTGCGCCGTTTGCTTGAAGGCATTGGAACGCCGGCGTCCGCTCCTTTCAAACCCGATCCCTTCCAGCTTGAAGCACTGGCGGCGCTGGAGTTTGAAGACGTACTCGTTACTGCGCCGACCGGTAGCGGCAAGACATGGATTGCGCGTGAAGAGATCCGGCGACTTTTGCAAGCGGGCCGGCGCGCCTGGTACACCAGCCCGCTCAAAGCGCTGACGAATTCAAAGTATCAGGAGTTCAGCGACGAGTTTGGCGCGGAGCAGGTTGGAATTTTGACGGGCGATCGCAAGGTGAATCCAAACGCACCGCTGATCATAGGCACGACTGAGATCTACCGCAATCAGTTGTTCGATGCTCTACGCGGCGGCGAAGACGTGCGCGCGGATCTGGTTGTGCTGGACGAGGCGCATTATCTCGCCGATGAAGATCGCGGTCACGTCTGGGAAGAAGCAATCATCTTGTCGCCGCCGCGGATCCGCCTGCTGTTGTTATCGGCTACTATCGGCAACGCGGAAGAGTTTGCCGGCTGGATCAAAGAAGTGCGCGGCGTGCGGTGCGGAGTCGTGACGCGACCGGGCGCGCGGCCGGTGCCATTGCGCGCGGCGATGCTTCTTCCGGATAGGCGCTTAATCCCTTTACTAAACGAAGCCGGGAAATTGAGCCCGGAGATTTCTCAAATGGCTAATCGAGCCCGCGAAGAAAGAGATCGAAGGCCGCATGGCCCACGACGAAGACACTGAATTACGTAGCGGCTTCGCCGCCTGATGTGCGGAAAGGCTCTGCCTTTCCGGTAGCGTCAAGGTGTAGGTTTGGGCTATGCCCGACCAAAGTAGGGGCGCAGCCCCAATCAGTGTTGTTCATGCTTTCGGTGAGGCAAAGCCTCACCGCACATCGGGCGGCACAGCCACAGACACGGTATTTTATGAAACTCAACATGCCGGAGATGCCGCCGGCGACTTTGCTGGCGGCGCTTGGCTCTTACAATCTCTTACCGGCCATAGTATTTCTGCCGACGCGTCGCCGCTGTGATCAGGCGGCTTCCGAAGCTGCCCTGGCCCGGCGGCCTGAAAGCGATGAACGCCGCGAAGCGCGACGCGACTTCATGCGCAGCTTTGTCGAGCAACACCCGGAAGTCCGGGAGCACCGTCACTGGCACACGATCATCCGCGGCGGCGTCGCTTCGCATCACGCCGGCCACATTCCCGCCTGGAAATTGGTAATTGAGAAGTTGATGAGCGCGGGCCTGCTTGACGCAATCTTCGCCACCGCCACGGTCGCCGCCGGTGTCGATTTTCCCGCCCGTACCGTGGTGCTGACCGTGGCCGATGCACGCACCGCGCGCGGTTGGCGCCCGTTGAAGGCTTCAGAACTACAGCAGATGACGGGCCGCGCCGGACGTCGTGGCCGAGATCGGGTCGGCTTCGTAGTGGCGGCCCCGGGACTGCATCAGGATCCGCAACGCATTGCCGAACTGTTAAGGGTCCCACCCGATCCTCTCGAAAGCCAGTTTCGCGCCACCTATACCACGCTTCTGAATCTACTCGACGCCTTCGGCAACTTTGGGCAGGTGCGCGAGATCGCGGAACGAAGTTTTGCGCATCGCGAAGCCATGCAGCGAATCACTGAACTTCAAAGAGAGCGCGACCAAAGCGAGCAGCGAATTAGCGCCAACCTTGAATCCTCCAATTGCGATCTGCCTGCAGCGACGGTGCGCGGGCTGGAGCGGCTGGCCAGCGCGCGCGCGCGTTTGGGAGAGACGCTGCCGCAAACTCGCGCGGAGATGTTTCAGAAGTGGCTGGAGGATGTCGTCCAGCCCGGCCGCGTCGTCGGCATTGGGCGCAGCGGCAAGCGCCTGGTTCTCGTGGAGGGCCGCCGCGAAGGCGGCATCGTCGGCGTGCGCGAGGACGGGCGGCGCGCAGCTCTGGCGCTGGCGCGCGTTGGCCGGGTCTATGCGCCCATTTTTTCCTTGCGTGCGGACAAGACCGACGACGCCTTCGCGGATATACATGCTCGCGGCAGCGAACTGGTTTTGCCGGAACCACGTTTACGCGACACGCGCGCCGGTGAAGACGCAGCGACTAATATTATCAATGACGTGATCGACTCGCTGGTACCATCTCACCTGGATGAAAGTGAACATCGCCGCTGCGCCGAAGTGTTGTGGTCACTGCGGGATGATGCAGAAATCATCGAACGGGCCGAGCGTCGTATTGAAGCCTTGCGAGCGGAAGTTTGGCAGCCTTTCGAGCAGCGGGCGCGCGTGCTCGATCATTTTGGTTATCTCGATTTCGCGGCTGAGCGTGTCACTGAGCGCGGCAGCTGGCTGGCAGATTTGCATGTCGACCGTCCTTTGTTAATTGGCGAGGCGCTTCAGGCCGGGCTGTTCACTTCTCTCCCGACGACGCAGGCCGCAGCTGTCATCGCAGCGCTGGCTGCTGATGAGGATCGCGATTATGGCGAGATGGAACTTAGCGATGAGCTGGTGACAACGCTGGCGAAGTTTGAAGATATCGCCTATAAAGTCTCAACTGAAGAATGGCGGAACGGTATCGAGCCGGCGCCCGAATTGAATTTTTCCGCGGCGAACGCAGCAGCGCGATGGGCCGACGGCGCTGATTGGACCGCGCTGGTCCAGGAAACTCGTGCCGAGGAAGGTGATCTGGTGCGCCTGCTCTCGCGCGCCGGTGAAGCGTTGATGCAAATCGCTGCGCTCAGCAAGGCCCATCCCGCAGCGGCAGGCAGTGCCGCCGCCGCCGCTGAAATCGTCCTGCGCGAACCGGTCCGGTAGGACAGGCATTCCTGCCTGTCACGAACAGAGAAAGGCTGACAGGCCGGAATGCCTGTCCTACTTATATGCCCAAAGCGACAGACAGATTTGCGACCGCCATTACCTGCATCGATGGTCGCGTGCAGCGCCCTGTTTCTGACTGGGTCAAGTTGCACGTCAATGTGCATTACGTAGATCTGATAACGGAACCTGGGCCAGATAAAGTGCTCAGCAGCGGCCCCGCGTCTTTGATCGAGGATATTATTCGCCGAGTATTGTTTTCCGTTCACCACCACTTTTCCCCGGTAGTCGCATTGGCTGGGCATCATGACTGCGCGGCAAACCCGGCCCCCAGGGAAGAGCACGTCGAGCAAATCAGGGAAGGCGTGGGAGTTCTTCTCGCCTACAATATCAACGTTCGCGTGCTGGGGCTGTGGGTGAATGAGTGGGATTCCGTGGATCTCGTCTGCGACACACAGGCGCCGGGGCAGCGCTGAGTTTTTCTGTGATCAGAGTGGGGCGAAGCGGACGCTCAATCAAAAAGCCGTCGTATCGCTGCCTAAACTAAAATTGGCTTCAGCTTTGCGAAGTCGGATAGAATGCCCGCTAGTCATGAGTCATGAGGACGCGCAAATCCCAGTACTGCGCAGCCTGATCTGAGAACTAATCTATTCGCGGCCAAATCCTGGATGGACTCTCCGCTTTTACCAGGGACAAAACTCAGCCACTACGAAATCCGCTCGAAGATCGGCGCGGGCGGTATGGGTGAGGTGTATCTGGCCCAGGATACGAAGCTGGATCGCAAAGTTGCGCTGAAGATTCTACCTGCGGATGTAGCCAACGATCCTCAGCGCCTGCGCCGCTTCGTGCAGGAAGCAAAAGCAGTCTCAGCGCTCAATCATCCAAACATCATCACCATTCATCAAATCGAGCGGATAGAGTCCGTCGATTTTATCGCCACCGAGTTCATTGATGGCGTCACGTTGCGCCAGCACCTCGAGAATACGCGCCTCAAGATTGGCGAAGCGCTTGATATAGCTTTGCAGATCGCTTCCGCCCTGGCAGCGGCGCACGCAGCCGGCATCGTGCATCGCGATATCAAGCCGGAGAACATCATGCTGCGCGGCGACGGCTACGTGAAGGTCCTCGACTTTGGCCTGGCGAAACTTGTCGAACAGCCAACTACCAGGGTTGACGGAGAAGCTGAAACCAGGGCCCTGTTCAAGACCGAGCCCGGCCTGGTGCTGGGAACTCTTCACTACATGTCACCGGAGCAGGCCCGCGGCCAGCAAGTTGA
>JBDUCF010000138.1:0-6892 GCA_040003545.1 Pyrinomonadaceae bacterium
GATTCACCTAGCCCGATTACCTGCTGTTTATTTCTTTGTCAGGTTAAGTTGACAATGCCCTCACCGGTATTGTCAGGTTAACAAGCGATGGTGCAAGACGGCGGCGGATACAGCATAATTCGCTGATGAATGTCTCTCCGTCGTTGTAGGCTCACTACAGTCTCTGGAGTGACGATCACGAGATAGTGTTTCCACTTGGCGCATAAGCGGTAAACGGCCACCCGAAATCTTGTCAAATGGGCCAAGTCTTGCCCGCTGATTGCGCCGCTGAAACACTGCCAGCTGCTGACGCAGCGCCAAATTTTCCAGCAGCAGGTCGAGACGGGAACAGAAAAGACGTGGGATCAGGCCGAATAAGAGCCTTAGCAGACGAAGCATGGTAGAGACTCATAGTAGAGTAGCATCCGCATATCTCTTCAAGTGCTTGAATTTGAGCAGATCAGAAATTTGGCGAAGCACAACTGTTCCCGGCCAAAAATGTAGAACTCGCCGGCCAGCATCCTCTGCTTCCTGCCCTGGGCGACCCCTCCCAACCCACAGGTGCAGATATCTTCGCGTAATACAACTTCAAACATATCTTAAAGTCTGTCATATTTGGCCCATGCACCCTTCCTTACCCGATTCTTCATCCGGTGCCTTGACGCTTGAGAGCGACGAGGTTCACGTTTGGCAGGTGCCGCTCAAGGTGGACCTAGCTGTCCTCAGCTGTCTGGAGCAGGTTCTCTCTGATGATGAGCGTGCGAGAGCTGAGAGATTTTGCTTTAAAAAGGATCGAGAAAAATTCACCATGGCTCGCGGCATCTTGAGGCGGCTGCTAGGTAGGTACCTGGAGATGGAGCCGGACCGACTGCGGTTTAGCTACGGACCTCACGGCAGACCTGCGTTGGTTGAGCCGGACGTGGGCCGTGGCCTTTGCTTCAATCTTTCGCATTCGAATGGGCTCGCGCTTTATGCTTTCACGCGCCATCGGGAAATTGGCATCGACATCGAACGAGTCCGTCCGGAAATGGTAAATGAACAGATTGCGGAAAGGTTTTTCGCGCCTGAAGAAGTCACCTCCTTGCGCGCACTCCGCTCGGATATACAACTGGAAGCATTCTTCCATTGCTGGACGCGTAAAGAAGCTTTTATCAAGGCGGGCGGCGAAGGGTTGTCGCTTCCTTTAGATCGGTTTGTTGTGTCCCTGAGACCGGGGGAGCCAGCGGCAATTCTGAGCATTGAAGGCGATGCTGAAACAGCCGCACTCTGGTCACTAAGAGAAATAAGACCGGGCACTGGCTATGTCGCAGCCTTGGCCGTCAAAGGACACGGTTGGCGACTCAAGTGCTGGGAATGGCCGGAAACAGCACCAGAGGTTGAGCGCTGAACATCCGGCCTCAAGGTGGACCAGTACGTTCTCATGTAGTTTCTAGTTCGCACCATGGCAATTAACCTCCAAACCGTGTCTCATGCGAATTCACTAACGGGACAAGCTCCGGCGCTCAGTTGCATCGCGCTCGTGAAACGCTTTGGAGATGTAGTAGCGGTTAACGGTCTTGACCTCGAAGTGTCGGTGAATGCTTCGGACTCCTCGGACCGAATGGTGCGGGTAAGACCACGACGGTGGAAATACTAGAAGGCTTAACTGTACCAACGACCGGCAGTGTTGGAGTGCTTGGCTGTAAATGGCGCAATGCGGATATGATAAGTTCCTTAGCCAGCTTTGTGGCCGGCTTTGACCACACAAGCTGATAAAGTTCCGCTCTGGTTAGTTTTCTAGATTTCATCAACCCCGCCTGCCTCCCTGTCACATTGATTTGCGATCAACAATTCCTTGACACACACGGAAAATCGAAACAACCAATCAACCAAGCTGATGTTGACAGCATGTTGTGGGCAAGAAGAAGGCGTGAACTTAAGACGGCCGCCATCTACCAGTGAAGCGTTCTCGTTGGATGTGTTTCCGCGAATCACTGGACAGATGTTGTCACATATGACAACATGCATCGGGAGACAATCGGCGAGCTATCGAAGCAATGCATAGCGTAAGCGAGTGACTAGAAGCACACGGCCCGTTTCTTGGATCAAAGCGGCGCTCAGGGAATTCGAGAGGTTCCCGGATGGGGTGAGGTCCACTTGTCTTACTGCTTTGACGATTGCCGCTGAGGGCGGCAAGGCGGACATTGCGAAGCCCATGCAAGGTCTGGGCTCGGGTGTGTTCGAGATCGCGCTGCCGTTTCGCGGTGACGCGTTCCGTGTGGTCTATGCGGTGCAGCTCGGTGAGGACGTTTGGGTTGTCCATGCCTTTCAGAAGAAATCTACACGGGGCATCAAGACGCCCAAACCTGAAATCGATCTGGTCAAGGATCGTTTGAAAAGACTGAAGGAGATGTTGCGATGAAAAGCGAAAAGCTGGTGGTAGTGAAGGGAAGCGGAAATGTTTTTCGCGACCTCGGGCACAAGAATGCCGATGCCGATCAGTTCAAGGCCATCCTGGCCGCCGAGATCATCAAGGCGCTTGAGCGCGAGGGGCTTAGCGTCCGCGGCGCGCAGGGCCGCACCGGGATTGCGGCAGCGGACTTCTCGCGCATCCGGAACGCTGACCTGGGTCGGTTCACCGTCGATCGTCTGATGTCGATCATCAATCGGCTCGGGTCACGGGTGGAAGTGAAGATCAAAGTGAGACGCGTTGTAACGATCGAACATAGCATGCCTGCGTAGAAGGCTAATTAGCTCCGCCTCCCAATGCGGGAAATTTTGGCAGACTCTTGGCAGACTACGCTTGCAACTTGATTGATTTATGCATTCTGAACGTGACTTCTCTAGCCGCTTAGTTAATGTTCACAACGAAGGGATTGATCACGCGCTACACGATTTGACCGGGGACGGCGTTGACACGGTAGGGGTCTGCGGTTCAAATAAGAGGAGCTTGCCATTTCATTACGAACTCTTCACAGCTTTCCCAGAGCGGATCATTCTTTTTGAACTTGCTCTCATAGTTGATTGCAAGGTGGTCTTTGACACGGCACGTGCGTTCCGACAGCTTTCAGCCGGGGAAGCAGATACTGACCAGTTGAATTGCGCCCGCAAAAGTTCACACGACGAGTAGTTCAATGAGGCCAAAAAGAGGCCTCCGCGTTTTTTGCGTATCTGTAAGTCTATTAGATGCAATAGCTTGCGTAGGACTGTTCAGTTGCTGAGCCAAGCGGGCGTAAGTCTTTGTTATCAATAGCTTACAAGCATTAGTGGACCATCGGCTTAGCCGCCAATCTCGCCGCGAAGTTAGATATCTTATACGATGCCTGCCCGCTTGCGCTAGCAATAGGGCAAACCGTCTATTTCTCAGTTTCGCCGCCAGCGTCGCAATGGGATACTAAAATCGATTCGTTCGGAGCTGTCTGACGGAAGCTGGATTTTTTGAGAGCGGAAGCTTTTCAGTACGTTCCAAGGCGATGTTTGCCCAATGGTGAGGAGTGTCAATATCGTCGGCTATCCGGAATAGACGGAGTTCATCGTTTGCGGCATCGGTTCCCGCTGTTGATGCAGATTCATAAAGAGCCAGGTTTGGTTCGACCAGCATGTTGGATGACTGGGCCAAGGCCATAATCGCCGCGGGTATCCTGTGTTCGGGGAGCGCCTTTGCGCCAGTCACGAGAGAGAGCCACCGAGTCACGACATTTCGATCTGCAAGCAGAATTGTGTTGGCACGATGATTAGAACTCTGGCGCCGGTACATGAGAGGATCATATACATCGTCATCTTGCGGGATGAAGCTTGGTGCAAAGACTTCCCGCTCGCGAAGTAGGCGTTTGATCTCATCCTCATCTTTTATAGAGTGGGGAAATTCATAGGTCTCAACTTCTTTGCTTTTTGCTTCGCCGCCTGTAAATACGCTCATCGTGCAATACTTTCCCGAGGAGGGTTCTTGGGGTTTTGGAGATCAGTCTGGGTCACAGTTTATGCAAGAGTTTTTGTATTAGGTTCTGTCATTCGACACAATGCTTGCAAACGATCTTGTCCAAGGGTTGTGGGGGCGCACTAGTTAAACTGCTTCTTAATTTTTTTATTCATAGCACGCAACCGTCGAGCCTTTGTTAACGCGCGCGGCCGGAGAGCCTTATAGGCTGATTTTTGCCAACAGGCCGTCGAGTTGTGCCTGCGAGAGTTCCGCCTCTGGGAAGTCGGACGGGGTGATGCCGCCCGCGCCGGGCGATTGGCAATGTTCGATAAGGGCGCGCAACGCGCGCTCGAACTGACCGGCGAGCGCCTCAACGGTCTCGCGCCGGTGGACGTTCTCGCTGTAAGTCCAATCCATCTGAAGCCGCCCGCTGATGACTTTCGCGTCCACCTCAAGCATGTGCGTCCGTTCACCGGGCATACGCGGGCTCGCGCCTCCGGACGACTTGACCTTTGCGAAAGTGGAGAACTCGGCGCTCTCATGTTCGAGCTGTCCGAGGTAGTTGAAGCTGACTTCCGGCCGTCGGCATTCGCGTAGACGCGCTGCCTCGTCTCCCGCGCCGAAGCATCGCAAGAGGCCGAAGCTTAGGCCGCGACTCGGCAGGCCGCGCAACTGCTCCTTAACGCGCTTCAACTCGTCGCCCGGCCCCGCGTTCTTATCCGTCTCAAGCAGCACGGGGTAGTGGCTCGTGAACCATCCAACCGTGCGCGAAAGGTCTACGTCTTCGAAGACCTCTTCGCGCCCGTGGCCTTCCATCTCGACAAGAAGCGAGCCGTCCCCCGACCACTCGGCGAACGCACGCGCGAGCGCGGTCAAGAGCGCCTCGTTGACCTGCGTGCGGTAGACCTGCGGAACCTCTTGGAGCAAGGCGCGTGTCTCCTCTCGGCCGAGCGTCGAGTTGACGACGCGGGCCGAGGAGAGCGTGTTCCACCCGCCGTCGAAATCAACCGGCAGGGCGCGCCCGCGAAATTGATCGAGCCAGTAGCGCGCGTCCTCATCGAACGCGCCCGTGCCGACGTGCGCGGCCAGACGTTCGGCCCAGTGCTTGAACGCGGTGGTCTTTTCCGCAAGCCGGGGCCGTCGGCCTTTGCTCAACTGCTCGTAGAGGGATTGGAAATCTTCTATTAGGATTCGCCACGACACGACATCAACGGCGAGGTGATGCACGGTCATCAGAATGAGGTCGGGCCTGCCCGCGCCCTGTTCAAAGAGCGTGACCTTCAGCAGCGCGCCCGCGGCGAGGTTGATAGAAGACTGCGCGGCTTCGATTGCCGCCTCGACGACGCCGCCAAGTTCCTCTTCGGGCAGCGCCGAGAAGTCCAGACTCGAGAACGGCGCCTCGCCCGCCTCGCCCGAGTTCACCTGACGCCAGCCGTCTTCGCCGCGCTCATAGCGCAGGCGCAACGCGTCGTGATGAAGAAGAAGTTGGCGCGCCGCCTCCGCGAGCAGCGAGGGGTCGAGCCGCTTGCCCGCTTCGATTAGCACGGCCTGCGTGAAGGCGTGCGGCTCAGGCAGGTTTCGTGCGAAGAACGTCTGCTGAACCGGCGTCAGTGGCAAGGGGCCTGCGACGAGTCCCTGCTCGGCCTGCGCTGCGGGCGTCGTGCCCGCGACGGTGGCAAGCTCTGCGATGGTCTGGTGCTGGAAGAAATGTGTGGGCGTGAGCCGTATACCCTGTTGGCCCGCGCGCGCGATTATCTGGATGCTGATGATCGAGTCGCCGCCGAGCGCGAAGAAGTTGTCGTGTGTGCTTACCCTCTCAATGCCAAGCACCTGCGACCATATTGCGGCGAGCGCCTCTTCCACCGCGTTCTGCGCTTCGCCGTCGGAGGCGTATGCGGGACTCTGCGCGGCGTGCGCGTGCGCGGCCTGCGATGCGGTCGGCGCGGCGTGCGCGTCGAGTCCCGATAGCTCGAACTCGTCGAGC
This sequence comes from Pyrinomonadaceae bacterium, assembly GCA_040003545.1. GTDB lineage: Bacteria > Acidobacteriota > Blastocatellia > Pyrinomonadales > Pyrinomonadaceae > DASXRU01. Next base: position 5,862 of record JBDUCF010000138.1, read on the forward strand.
CGCTCGTCGGGCCGCGCGACTGCGCTGTGGAGCAGTTGTTCGAAGTGGCCCGCCATGCGCTCAACGGTCGAGTGGTCGAAGAGGTCTGTGCTGAAGTTCCAGACCGCCGCAAGCCCGTCCGCAGTCTCTTCGAGGAAGAGCGCCACGTCGAACTTACACGTTTGGTTCTCGACCTCCATCAGGCTCAGCGTGAGCCCCGACAGTTGCAGCGGCTCAATCGGCGTGTTGCGCACGACGAGGAGCACTTGGAATATCGGCATCCGACTGAGGTGGCGTTCGGGCCGCAGCGCGCTGACGAGTTTGTCGAAGGGCAAGTCCTGATGCGCGTACGCGTCGAGCGTCACCTCTCGGACGCGCTGTAGGAGTTCGCGGAAGCTCGGGTTGCCGTCCATGCGCGTTCGCAGGACGGGGTGGTTGACGAAGAAGCCTATGAGGTTTTCAAGCTCCTGACGGTTGCGGCCCGCGATGTCGGTGCCTACAACGATGTCCTCCTGCCCGGTGTAACGATAAAGGAGAACTTGGAAGGCCGCGAGCAGCGTCATGAAGACCGTGCTGCCTTCGCCGCGGCTGAGAGTCTTGAGGCCGTCGAGCAACCCGGCCGAAAGCAGTTGGCGGAGGCGCGCGCCGCGGAAGCTCTGCACTTCGGGGCGCGGCCTATCGGTCGGTAGTTCAAGGACGGGCGGCGCGCCTTCCAACTGCAGCTTCCAGAAGGCCAACTCGCGTTCGAGGTTTTCGCCCTGAAGCCACTCGCGCTGCCAGCGCGCGAAGTCCGCGTACTGCAAGGGCAGCGGGGGCAACTCGCAGGTGCGCCCCGTCGCGGCGGCCTCGTAGAGCGACGCAAGCTCGCGCGCGAAGACGGCGATTGACCACGCGTCGCTGATGATGTGGTGCATCGACACCAAAAGTGCGTGCTCCTCTTCGCCGAGCCGCAGCAGCGACAGGCGCAGCAGCGGCCCCGCGGTGAGGTCGAACGGCCGCTTCGACCCCGCGTCGCTCCGGCGAAGCACCTCCGCCTCGCGCTCGTCATCGGC
>JBDUCF010000139.1:0-6851 GCA_040003545.1 Pyrinomonadaceae bacterium
CCCGCCTAACTCCTTTATGTTTGTTGGCGGTTTGCAGAGGGCTTTCAAATCAGCCGGGGGCATGCCCCCTCCCGACTGCAAGTTTTCAATGATGTTTAGTTTTTGATGAAGACAAGTCCGGAGATAATGACGAAACCGCTTCAAGTACGTCAGCAGGGGCGCGCAACACCAAAGCGCACACTCATGATTTGCTTTGTGCTTTTGCTCGCGCTCTTTTGTGTGACGCTTGCGGCCGCAGTTATAGGCAGCGAATCTTTGCCGGTTGCAGCAGCACTGAGGGCAGTGTTGACTGGAGGAGAATCTGCCTCGGGCTTGACTGCGGAACAACGCGCCATCCTGATGGACATCCGATTGCCGCGCATCTTGCTGGCGGCTGCAGTTGGTATGTCGCTGGCTGCCGCGGGCGCTGGCTACCAGGCTCTGCTCCGCAATCCGCTTGCTGAACCATACCTGTTGGGAATCTCGAACGGCGCTGCGGTGGGCACTATGACCGCGCTGGTCTTCTTGGGTGCGCACGAGTGGAGCCGCCCGGTAATGGCTTTTGCCGGTGCGCTGGCTGCCACCATGGTGGTTTACCGGCTGGCGCGCGGCCGTACGGGCACATCGCCCGAGCGGCTGATTCTGGCCGGAGTGATTGTCACCACGTTTCTTTCCTCGGCGATCGTCTTCATTACTACGTTGATGGATGCGACGCGCATACGGTCGTTTACCTTCTGGTTGCTGGGCGATCTTTCAGGCACGACAACGAGCCTGTTGGCGGTGGCCCTCATTTCGGCGGTGGTGGGCGCGTCAGTGCTAGCGATGAACGCGCGCTCTTTGAACCTACTTATGCTGGGCGAGCGAGACGCGTTTGATCTCGGCGTGGAAGTGGGACGAGTGCGGCTGACGGTGTTCGTGGCCGCAAGTCTCCTGGTGGGCGCGTCGGTCGCCTCAAGCGGCTCGGTTGGTTACGTGGGGTTGGTTGTGCCGCATCTGGTAAGGCTCTCGTTCGGCAGCGATAACCGTCTGGTGATACCTGCAGCCGCAATTGCCGGCGCTCTGTTCGTGATTGTGGCTGATACGGTGGCGCGCACGATCATCGCACCGCGCGAGCTGCCAGTGGGCGCCATCACTGCGTTGATCGGCGCGCCGCTGTTTATTTATCTACTGAAACGAGGGTAAGTAGTCGCACAGACTTCAGTCTGTGATGTAACGCAAACTGCTAGTTTGGGCGCTGACAGTGCGTTGCACTAATTGGAAAAACCTAAGTCGCAAACTAACAGTTTGCGTTACAGAAATCACAGACTGAAGTCTGTGCCACTTTATGCTTGAAGCCCGCGAAATCACTGTGACCTACGGACTGCGCGAAGCTGTAACGGACGTGTCGCTGTTGGCCGAGCCACACCAGATTACCGCTGTGATTGGCCCCAACGGAGCCGGGAAATCAACTTTGCTCCGGGCATTAAATGGCGCCGTGTCGTTGGCGGTAGGCGAGGTCCTGCTGGACGGCACGCCGCTGAAGTCATATGCGCGCCGGGGCGTCAGCCGGCGTATCGCAGTAGTCGCGCAGGAAGCGGACCTGCGTTTTCCCGTGACCGTTATTGAATTCGTGCTGGGCGGCCGTTACGCGTGGGCCAATGCGGGCGCATGGGGTTGGGAAACAGAGCGCGATGTTGCCATTGCCCGCGCTGTCTTGCGCGAGACTGAACTGCAGGATCTCGATACCCGGTTCATGAACGAGTTGTCGGGCGGTGAGCGTCAGCGGGCCGTGCTGGCCCGTGCCCTGGCAACGGAAGCGGGAGTGTTCCTGCTCGACGAGCCTACCGCAAACCTCGATCTATCGCACCAGGCTACCATGATGAGACTTGTTCGCCATCGCTGTGACGAACAGGGGGCCTCCGCAGTTGTGGTAACACACGATATCAATCTGGCGGCCCAATTTGCTGATCAAGTCCTGCTGCTCAAGGCCGGCCGGACGTTGGCTAAGGGTTCGCCCCGAGAAGTGCTGACGCCCCAGTTACTACACGATATTTTCGATTTGCAGGTTTTGGTGGATGCGCATCCCACAACCGGGGCGCCACGAATCACGCCGGTACATTGAGAACAAGTGATAGCGACAACTCTTTGGAGGGCGCTGACTGGTCGGCGCTTGGGTCGGTCGCCACGTGTCGCCAGCACTGCATGGTCGCGCCGTTAAAGTGCGGCGACAAACTGAACAGACCAAAGCGGCGACGAGTCGCCGCACTCCAAGTTAACACTAACCCGGCGCCGGGAGGTCGCCGACAAATCAACTAACTCTGGACGACGGATCAGGGAAGGCGGTACTGAAGCCGCCACTGCCCGCGCAACTGTATGCGGTATTCGCATGTCTTTAGCCACTGGGAAGTCCCCGGGAAGGCACATGCCGGATGGAGCAATTTTTAGGTGCTCCTTCAAGCCGCAAGTCAGGAAACCTGTCAGCCGTTCATTTTCAGCTCGCACTGCGACGGGCAGGAGAAGCTAAACATGAAGACACGGAACAATCGAACGAAACGCTTTCATTTCAAGAACAAGTCACTCAGCATCCTGACTCTGCTGTTTCTCTGCAGCACTTTTTCCGGTAGCGTCCTCGGGCAGACCGGCGGGGCAGCCACAACACTTACCGTGCATGTCACAGATCCGCAAGGCGCGATCGTGCCCCGGGCTACAATCACTCTTTACACGCGTGACAATACAGTTCGCCTTAAAGGGCTTACCGATGAGCAGGGCACATATCGTTTCCAACACGTGGCGCCCGGCGAGTATTTAGTAGAAGTTGAAGCAGAGAGCTTCGCGCGCGCGACTGCTCAGGTTCTGCGGATTGAACGTGATGTGGCTGCGACGCTTGATATCGGCTTGACGCTTGCGGGTATTAGTGAACAGGTTGTCGTCACAGCTCAAGGCACAGCGCAACCGGTTGATGAAGTCTCAAAAGCGATATCGGTAGTGAACCGGCAAGACATCGATGAACGCGACGAAGCCGCGATCCCCGATGCATTGCGTACCGTTCCGGGTTTGCGAGTGCAACAGCTTGGCGGCCCCGGTTCGTTCACTTCGATCAAGACACGCGGATTGCGCAATGAAGACACGGCGATCTTAATTGACGGGCTACGCTTTCGCGACGCTGCGGCTCCTCAGGGCGACGCCTCTGGTTTCCTGGGGGACCTGATCGTCACGGATATAAGCCGGGTCGAAGTTCTGCGGGGCTCGGGCTCGTCGCTCTATGGCTCGAATGCCATCGGCGGCGTCATCAATCTTGTAACCGATGAGGGTGGCGGACCGTTTCACGGCAATGTGCTGGCCGAAGGTGGGGGTCTGGGAATGTTTCGCGGCCGAGGCCAGGTGGCCGGCGGCTCCAGCAAAGACAGCATTGTTTACAGCGCCGGCTTTTCCCATCTGAATGTCACCCGCGGCGTTGATGGTCAGGATCAAGCCCGCAATACGAGCGGACAAGGGCGTGTTCTTTTTCGCCTGACGCCCACCACTACGCTCTCCGGCCGGATTTACGCCGCTAACTCTCGGTTACAACTCAATAATAGTCCCGAGGGCATCGGCCGCCTGCCAGCGACCGGCATCATCGAAGCAATACCTCTTTCGTTTGCGGAGCTGCGTCGCTACGAAGCGGGCGTCCCCTCCTCGCAACTGAATGCTGGCGCGGCTACTTTTATTCCGGCGGCAAACGATCCCGACAATCGGCGGAAAGCTAATTTCTTCTCCGGCGCGATCATCTTTGCGCAGCGGCCGACCGAGGCATTCGGCTACTCCGTTAGCTACCAGGGATTGGCAACCAATCGCCGGAGCGTCAACGGTCCTTTAGGAGTTGGGTTTCAACCGTTTGGCGGAAACGAGCAATCGGATTTCGATGCGCGCGTTCATACCTTCACCGCGCGTTTAGAAGTGCGGGCCGGACGCGCCAACTTCATCACCGGTGGTTACGAGTTCGAAAGCGAGAACTTCAAGAACCCTTCGATTCAACCCGTTCCCGCCGACAACTCCAACGTTAATGCTACGCAACGGAGCCACACGCTTTTTGTCCAGGATCAATTACGGTTCATGAATGATCGGCTGCAAGTCTCAGGAGCATTTCGCGCCCAGTTCTTCCGGCTCCAACAACCGTTGTTCACACCCAAAGCTTCTTCGCCCTATGCAGGGCTTACTTTTCTGTCACCGCCGGCGGCCTATACCGGTGACGGATCCATCGCCTACCTGTTTCGTTCGTCGGGGACCAAGTTGCGTGGCCACGTCGGTAATGGTTACCGGGCACCGTCGCTCTTTGAACGCTTTGGCTCGTTCTTCAGCAGTTTCTTTGGTTACTCCGTCTTTGGCGACCCTCGCCTGGGCCCGGATCGTTCAATTGCCTTTGACGCGGGGATAGATCAGACGATCTACAAAAACCGGTTGAGAGCTTCGGCGACTTACTTTTACACAGAGCTTCAGAAAGTGATCATCTTCGACTTCTCCGGCGCCATCAATCCGGCAACAGATCCTTTCGGCCGGTTCGGTGGATATATCAATACGAATGGCGGCATCGCTCGCGGTCTGGAGTTAAGCATGACGGCGGCACCGACCAGCACGCTGAGTATTTCGGCGGCTTATACCTATACAAAGAGCTTGCAGCGTACACCTCAGGTGGCCGGCGTTCTCCGTTCGCTCGTGATTCCCGATCATCAATTCTCGCTGGTTGTTACTCAGCACTTCGGGCGCCGCGTCCTGGTTAATTTTGATCTGGGAGCGTCGAGTGATTACCTGGCGCCCATCTTTGATCCCAACACCTTCGCCAGCCGTGCTTATCGCTTCCGGGGATTAGCCAGGGCCGATCTGGGCGGGAGCTACACCCTGCCGTTCAAGGAATCCCGCTCCCTGCGTCTATTCGGTTATGTGGACAATCTGTTCGACCGCGAGTATTTCGAGAGCGGCTTTCGCACGCCGGGACGAACAGGTCGCGCCGGCGTTTCGCTTAGCTTCTGAGTTCATTAATGGGAGTAATCGGAGAAATCGGAACCCTACCCGGCAATGTGTCCGGCGTTGGCGGCACTTCAGTGTTGATGTCCTGGAGCGGGGGCAAGGACAGTTGCATTGCGCTCTACGAGATTCAAAGGGCGGAAAACTATCGGGTGGCTGCACTGCTAACGACCCTGACGCGTGATTATGACCGGATCAGTATTCATGGCGTCCGGCGCCTTTTACTTGAAAAGCAAGCCAGCAGCTTAGGCTTGCCGCTTCATAAAGTTTTCATCTCAAAGAACGCGACCAACGATGAATATGAGATGAGGATGGGCGAGGCATTCGCGATGTATCGCGATCTGGGAGCTAATTCAATTGTATTTGGGGATCTCTTTCTTGAAGAGATAAGAGCTTATCGGGAGCAGTTCCTCGCCCGCCACGGTATGCGCGGTGTGTTCCCCGTATGGCGACGCAACACGTCCGGATTCATCAAGCAATTTGTCGAACTTGGATTCAAGGCGGTTGTCACCTGTGTCGATTCAAAGGCGCTTGACCAATCGTTTGCCGGAAAAATAATCGACAAAGCTTTTCTTTCATCGCTGCCTTCGCATGTCGATCCATGTGGCGAGAACGGAGAGTTCCATTCTTTCGTGTTTGATGGACCGATCTTCGCTGAGGCAGTGAAGTTCTCGATCGGTGAGTCTGTTTTAAGAGAAGGCTTCTGGTTTCGGGATTTGTTACCAGAGTGATGAACTCTGGCTTGTTCTAACACCATGAAATCTGTCGAGGAGAAAAGCTGCTCAAGCTGTGGCGAGACGTTTGGATGTGGTCTCGAAAGCGCTGAGGGTACATGCTGGTGCTATAACTTGCCACCCGCTCCGTTCGGGTTGAATGAAGATCGGGATTGTCTCTGCCCTAAATGCCTGCGCCAGGCAATTCAGGAATCAGGTGGCACCTGTAGTTCAACTGCGAACAGCGTTCAGCCTTTACGACAGGCTGTAGTCGACACACAATATTCTCTTGTAGAAGGAGAAGATTATTATCCGGAAGGTGAAATGATTATCTTCACGGCTCGCTATCATCTTCGCCGCGGATACTGTTGCGAAAATGATTGCCGCCATTGTCCGTATCGGGAAGCGACATCCAAAAAGCAGCTGTAACGATCTATGGCATCATGTCCGGCAAAAGAAGGTTTCAGGTTGGTAGGACGCATTGATTTGAAACCGCGTCGCTGTCTTAATGAGCGAAGCCGTTCGCGGTCCGTCCAACTTGAAACTTCTTTAGCGCGTATCCTGGTTAGTTCCGAAGATCAGGACTCCGGTCCGGTCATTAAACCGCCGATGAGAAAGAGAATGCCGAGGGCGATATGAATGATGTGATCCATATTCCCCAGCATCAGCGGGCCGAGGTGCAGCATGTGCATGTTGCCGGCATCTCCTACCAGGTAGCCAACCACTCCCAATAGCAGATAGACGGCTCCGAATATCAGATCGAATCCGCGCGCCGCGGACATTGACGCAGAGAAGCCAAAATACAGAGCGATGACGCCGGTCAATAGATGAACTGCGTTATGGGCGGGATTTAGATGAGCGCCGAGCGGAGCGAGAACTGTCGTAAAACCTAGAATGCCAACCAGGAGCAATACGATACCGAGAATCTTAGCAATTGTTTTTGCCATGATTTCTTCTTCTCTCCTCAGTGAATGGGGTTGATTATCCGGGGCGGATGGTTCAGAACTTCAGGCGAACCTGCCCCTCTTTCAAACCGCGAGATTGTGCCTCTGAACGGCGCGGATTGTAGCACCATTAAGCACGGGCCGGCGCAAACTTTTTCCCCCAGAATCAAAAGCACCGGTCTTGTTGAGCATGGTTTTACCCGGTGCTATACTCCGTGCGCTCCCGAGAATCAGG
>JBDUCF010000140.1:0-6845 GCA_040003545.1 Pyrinomonadaceae bacterium
CCGGACTCTGAAGGATGAAGATGCGAAGTACATCAACTCTCCTGAGACCGCGGCGTACATAAAAGGCCGGAATCTGTTCGGTTTGAACCTGACACGGGACGAAATTCGCAAGCAGGGTTATCTAATTCTGGTGGAGGGTTTCCTGGATCTGATTGTTCCTTACCAGTTTGGTGTCAGGAATATGGTGGCGAGTTTGGGAACTGCGCTGACACCGGAGCAAGTGAAACTGTTAGGCAGGTTTGCGCGTAAGGTAGTAGTCAACTATGATGGTGATCGCGCGGGTGTGCAGGCAGCTAAACGAGCGATAGAAACGCTTCTGGCAGAAGACCTTGAGGTGAAGGTGTTGGTGCTGGCGGACAACGCCGATCCGGACGAATTCATCAGAACCAAGGGCGTCGGGGAGTATCAACGGCAGCGAGGCGAGGCACAACCCCATATACAATTTGTGATTGATCAGGCGGTGCGGGATCGCAATCTTCGTCGCCCGGCGGATAAAGCCGCCGCGGTTGAGGAGGTGCTCCCGTTTGTTCGCGCGGTTCGCAGCAGGATCCAAAAGCGCGAGTACTTTGACATTGCCATGGATGCGTTGCGCATGCAGCCCGAGCAGCGACGTGAGATTTGGCACCGAGTTCGTTCAGGTGCAAGCCTCGCAGAAGCGGACGTTCAGGCAATAGTGACGCGGCGGGGAACAGCGAAGCCGACTGTGGCTGAAGAGAAGTTGTTGGAGTTGTTGCTAAGGGACGGGCAGCTGCGCCATTCGATTCTGCCTCGACTGGAAGAGGCCGACTACGAAGGCCTGGCGACGGCAGCGATTTTCCGGGCGTTGCTCGAATTGGAACGCGAAGGCACGGCGGCGGACTTCAGTTCGCTGAGCGCAAAGCTTGAAGGCGATCCGGTAGCTGAGGAGACCCTGCCGCGCTTTTTGATTGGCGAATCTCCCGAAGGCGGTGCTGCCGATGATCGGCCGGCCACTGCTGAAAGCTGTCTGAACGCGCTGCGCTTGATGACAATCGATCGCCGAATAAACGACTTGAGCGCGGAACTAGCTGAGGCTGAGCGAGCGGGCGACAGTAAACGTCGTGACAGTCTGGCAGTTGAGCACCTGGCATGGACCAGACGCAGAGCCGCACTGTTACCAATGGCTGATGCGGCGGGCAATAATTTGTGATTTCAGGTTTTTGATCTGGGACTGGCAGACGAATGCGGATTTCTACCTTCTTAATTCTTATTGAAGGCCGAACCAGAAACTGAAATTGTTGGGATGATAACCGTGAGTATTGAAGACAAAGATAGAGATGATGTTATGCAGAGACTGCTGGAACTTGGCGGAGACAAGAAGTACCTGACTTTTGACGACCTCAATCGAGAGTTGCCTGACAATGTCGTCTCACCTGACGACATTGAGGACGTGCTGCAGAAGTTGGAGGGTTCGAACATCCCTGTCGCCGATTCTGAAGAGCGTTTGATAGAGCAGGCGGCGGCGATTGCAACTGACGACGACGAAGAAGGCGGCGATGAGGACGTCGAGCTTGACCTGTCGGCGGGGGCCCTGGAAAAAACAAACGATCCGGTGCGCCTTTACCTCCGCGAGATGGGCGTGGTGCCGTTGCTGACGCGCGAAGGCGAAGTTGCCATCGCTAAACGCATCGAGCGTGGACAGATCAAGACCCATAAAGCCATTGCCCGGTCTCCAATTGCGGTGGCGGAACTTATAAGAATTGGCGAACTCCTCGCCACCAGTTCGCTAAACATCCGCGACATTGTGACCTTTTCTGAGCAAGCTGAGCTGACCGGAGACGAAGACAAAGCTGACGAATATCGCTCCTGGACAGTCGAAGGCATCGAGAACATTAAAAGGGTTTTCAAGAATGGTCTGAAAGAATGGGCCAAGCTTCGCGCCGAGCAGAAGATTACGCGCGGGAAAAAGACGAAGAAGCTGCTGCGTTTACGACGTAAAGTGGCCCGCCTGCGCCTGGAAATAGCGCAGGAGATCGGCCGGTTGAACCTGACCGAGCGCGCGCGTCAGCGTCTTATCAATGCGATTCGCCACGTGCAAAAGGAAGTGCGTGTATCTGAACGCGAAATCGAAACGTACACCGAAAAGCTCAATAAGAAACGGATCAAGGCCGACGATCAGAAAGAGTTCAAGAAGAGAGTTTCGGCGGCGAAGAAGCGCCTGCAGCAGATCGAGTTGGAACATCACGTTGCGCCCATCGAGATTAAGCGCTCTTTGCAGTCGATCATCACGGGTGAACTTCAGACGGGCCAGGCCAAACGCGAGCTGGTCGAAGCCAACCTGCGACTGGTTGTGTCCATTGCCAAGAAATACACGAACCGCGGTTTACAGTTCCTGGATCTGATTCAGGAAGGAAACATCGGTTTGATGAAGGCGGTAGATAAGTTTGAATGGCGCCGGGGTTACAAATTCTCTACCTACGCCACCTGGTGGATTCGCCAGGCCATCACGCGCGCTATCGCTGATCAGGCAAGAACGATTCGCATCCCCGTGCACATGATCGAAACCATCAACAAGTTGATTCGCACTTCGCGGGCCCTGGTGCAGGAGTTGGGTCGAGAGCCGACCAGCGAAGAGATTGCGAAGAAGATGGACATTCCCGTGTCAAAGGTGCGCAAGGTTTTGAAAATCGCCCAGGAGCCAATTTCACTGGAGACGCCCATTGGCGAGGAAGAGGATTCGCACCTCGGCGATTTCATCGAGGACAAGTCGATTCTGAATCCGGCAGATGCAGTCGTGGCTTCAAACCTGCGCGAGATCACCGACGAAGTTCTTGCGACCCTGACACCACGCGAGGAAAAAGTAATTAAGATGCGTTTTGGTCTTGGCACTAGTGGGTCGGAACACACTTTGGAAGAGGTGGGCCAACACTTCGCTGTCACTCGCGAGCGTATCCGACAGATTGAAGCCAAAGCACTGCGCAAACTGCGTCACCCCTCCCGCTCGCGCAAACTCAAGGCATTTCTCGAGAATGTTCAAAGATAACAGCGCGGTCTCTGGTCTCTGACGCAGAACTTTTCTGCCAGGACCTCTGACAGCGGAAATCTGATTCATGAAAATCGTTGAGAGCTATCGCCAGAAACTGGCCAGCGAAGAGGGCTGGGTGCTGAAGCGTGGAGCGTCCCTCAGGATCGCGCTTTGCTATCCCAACTTTTACTCCATCGGCATGGCGAACCTGGGCTTTCAGGCGATGTACGAGATCTTCAACCGCATTCCGGAAGTCTCGTGCGAGCGAGTTTTTCTGCCCGATGCGCTGGAGATGCGCGAATACGAAAACTCGCGGCGGCCTTTGCTTTCGCTTGAGTCTCAGACGCCGGTGCGTGACTTCGATGTAGTTGCCTTCTCTATTTCATTTGAAACGGATTACCTCAACATGGCGCGCATGCTTCGCTTGAGTGGCGTGCCCTTGTGGTCGAACGATCGCGGCCCGCGCGACCCGCTTATCGTCATGGGCGGAGCTGCGTCGTTCCTGAATCCCGAGCCGATCGCAGATTTCACCGACGTGATTGGCGTTGGGGAAGGCGAGATTCTTGGCCCCCAGTTGGTCGATATCCTCTTAGAAAATCAAACAAAAGACGAAACCCTGATGGCGCTGGCCAAGTTCGGTCGTGGCTTTTACGTGCCATCGCTTTACGACGTGAGCTACAAGGACGATGGCACCGTCGCGGCCTACGCGCCTAAGCACGTCGAGGTGCCGGCGCGCGTGGGCCGAGCGGTGGCTGCGGAGAATCCGAAAGAGGGTAGTTTGCGCCGCGCCATTCGTCGCGGCCAGACGGACATCGCGGCGCGTTTGCGAACTGAAGAAGTCTTTGCGCCCTCGACCAGCATCTGGGCGCCGCAGGCTGAAATGGGCGATCGTTTTCTAGTCGAGATTTCACGGGGATGTTCGCAGGGATGCCGTTTTTGCTGGGCTGGTTTCAACTATTGGCCGCCCCGCGTGGTACCGGCCCGGGACATTCTTGCCAAGGCCAGCGTCTGGCGCGCCAGGACAGACAAGATTGGCCTGGTTTCAACCGCCGTCTGCGATCACCCTGAGATCAGCGAAATTCTGCAAGGTCTGCGGGCGATGGACTATCGCATATCAGTTTCTTCACTCCGTCTCGATCAGATTTCAGATGAGCTGCTCGATGCCCTGGTCGAATCACGTGACCAGCAGATCTCGGTGGCGCCGGAAACCGGATCGGATCGCCTGCGCAAAGTCATCAACAAGAATCTGACCAACGACGAGATTGTGGATATCTGCGGCGCGGTCTTCGATCGCGGCATGCTGACAGTCAAACTCTATATGATGGTGGGACTGCCAACTGAGACCGACGAAGATCTTGAAGAGATAATCGTGCTGGTCGAGCGCATAAAGAACAGGATGCTTGAGGCCGGTCGTCGCTTTGGGCGCGCTGGAAAAATCATCCCTTCTCTAAACGGATTTGTGCCCAAGCCAAATACGCCTTTGCAGTGGGATGCGATCTGTGAAGAGAAGGAATTGAAGCGCCGTCTAAAATGGGTGTGCAAAAACCTCGCGCGCATTCCGAATGTTGAAGTGCGCGCCATGTCGGCCCGGATCGCTCATGAACAGGCGCTGTTTTCTTCCGGTGATAGAAAAGTGGCACGCGTAATCGAAGCCGCGGCGCGCCTGAATGGCGACATTCGCGCAGGTCTGCGCGAAACTGGAATCAATCCCGGCTTTTATACGCGGCGCGATCGTAGTTATGAAGAAATACTCCCCTGGGAGGTAGTAGATTCCGGGCTATCCCGCGATTTCATGCAGCAAGAACACGAACGCGCTCAGATTGCCAAATCGACTGCGCCCTGTCCCTCCGTAAACGAGTGCACGCGTTGCGGAGTCTGTCCCACCACCTGGCTTGCCACGGCGCCGGCTGACCTGGTTCAACTCCAGGGCCTGACCACTTCGGCCAGGGAAGCATTCGCCGTCGCCTGATCCTCGGTTCGGAATTAGCCTCAACCGCGCCTTTTCAGTTCCCGAGCTTCTATTATTTTATCGTCAGGAAAGCGGTGCTCCTTGCCGTGTGATCGAATTCGTACTGGTAGGTATACCCTGGAAGCTCAATTGGTCTGGTGAACTGCACGCGCACCTCAATTCGATTGTCTCGTTGTACAGGCGTGATGACCGCATTCGGGGGGACGTTGTACTCCCGACCGGCTTTGGTTAGCTGTTCAACCACCCACGATGGTTGGTAACCCTGGGTTACCGCGACATCCACATCGTGCTGCATCAAGTCTTTGTAGAGATAGGCATCGTATGCGACTGGAACGTAAAGATAGCCGGCATAAGCCAGGGCCGCAAGGATAAGTATTACAATTAAGAATTTCGCGCGGGCGCCTCCGAGCTCTCCTGCTCTCTGCGAAGGATCTCGATTAGATATTTCCATAGAACTCCTCCCTGTTGAGACTGCTTCAATTGACTTGCACCAAACCTGCACGGAGTGACGCGCGCAAGAGCCGGGGGTTGATTTCTCTTCCATCAACGATACGCGCTTCACCAATTCGATTAAGCAAAACCCATTTCATTTCACCGGCAACCAGTTTCTTGTCATGCGCGATTGCGCCGATAATCGATGCGCTATCCAGATCATCTGCGCGCGGCAAGCGTCCACATAGGTGAATAGCATCGCGCAGTAATCTTAACTCCGAACTGGGAAGCAAGCCTAGCCTTTCCGAGATTTCTCCGGCGACGATCATGCCATAGCCGACTGCTTCACCGTGACGGAAGCGCCGGTAACCGGTAATAGCTTCAAGTGCGTGGCCGGTTGTGTGACCAAAGTTTAGAATTCGACGCGAATGCCTGTCGGAGCGATTGACACCTTCGCGTTCATCACGCGCAACGATCGAAGCTTTAAACTCGCATTGCGCCGCAATTAGTTTTTCCGAAGGCTCAGCCTGGTAGTTGTCGCCCGAACAACTCTGCAGGAACTGATGGGTGATGCGGAAAAGCGCGCGACTTCCGGCCGCGCCGTGTTTGATAGCCTCGCACCAACCCGCGGCTAGCTCCCGCCGCGGTAACGTCTTTAGTGTAAACGTGTCGATCCAAATTGCGCGCGCTTGATGAAACGCGCCAACCAGGTTCTTGCCGTAAGGTGTGTTGACGCCGGTCTTGCCTCCGATCGACGCATCGATCTGAGCCAACAGCGTCGTAGGCACTTGCAACAAAGGTACGCCGCGCAAATGTAGAGCAGCGGCCAGCCCGGCCAGGTCACTTACAACCCCACCGCCGAGGGCCAGAACAGCATCGCTTCTTTCCATCTTGGCTTCTGAAAGAAAAGCGAGAGCCCGCTCTAGCGTGCGAAGGTTCTTGTAACGCTCCCCATCGCTCATCAACCAATGGTTGACTTCAAAATCTCGATCTCGCAAGCTTCGCGAAGCTACGCCTCCGTAAAGGTCGAAAACCTTTTGGTTGGAGATGATGACAATCTTTCGCGTTGAATGTTCGAGTATGCGTCGCGCTTCAGCGCCAAGGCCACGAAGAATGCCGGCGCCGACGCTTATCTCACAACTTTGCTCGCGCGCCTTGAAGCGCACTTTTATTACGTTCACTGTGCCTTAGTCCGTATCGAACGCGAAGCCACCAACACGTCCGCATCGCTTGCAGTCAATGATTCGTTGAAGCTAATGCAGTATAGCCTGAGATAGACCTGTTGAGATCAGAATCTGTTCAACCTTCCATCGGTATGGGAACGATTGCGGAAAGGCTTATTCGATCGGAGAGAGTTAATATAAAAGCGAATGGGCGCGACAACGTGGGAGTGTGTCGCGCCCATCCATTTTCGTGGTTACTGTCCTCACCCCAGCAACCACTTGAGACGGAGGATTCACC
>JBDUCF010000141.1:0-6839 GCA_040003545.1 Pyrinomonadaceae bacterium
GCCGTCGCCCATCGCATAGCCGTTCCCGTTCACGCTCGAGCCGCCCGCGGTGAAGTTCACGGCGGCGAGAACGCGCGACTTGTTTTTCTTTTGGAAGTCCGGATGCTCGGAGCTGATGCCGCTGTCAAGAACGGCGATAGTGACGCCCTTGCCCGTGAAGCCGGAGGTTTCACCCGACCCGGCGCCGCCAGCCTGGACTAGTGCGGCACCGGTCGCTTCGCGTGTGACGTCCATCTCCGCCTTAACAGTGCGATCCGGCGAAACGTAGACCACGTCATCGCGCGCCGCGAGTGAGGCAACTTCACCGGCCGGAAGGTCCACGATCATCGTATCGAGCGTGTCGAGCGTCTGCCGTCTCTTACCACGCTTCCCTTCAATAGCCTGGTCCTGCGCGGCCGTTGGATGGCCTTTCGTTTGGACTATGACGCGCACGGTCTCGCTCGAACCGGCGGCGGTGTCAAACTCCGGCGCGGCCTTACGCTCGCGCTTCTCCTGGCCGTGCCTCTTCTGCGCGTTTGGAGCGGCGAAGGCTGTCGCGGCTAGAGGGGCAACAGAAACTAAGAGGAGGCTAAGGGTGGTCAAGCAAACTGTGAGACGACGCAACATGGTGGATTCTCCTTTTTTGTTGTGTGCTGTTCAGCCAATAAGCTTCTGAAGCGAGGCACGAAGTTGATTTTCAAAGGCCGTAAAGACTGTGGCGCTGTTTACAAGTGCACTCGTCTCCAGTACAACGATCGTGCCAACCGGTGAACGAACACTCTTTCGCGTCCAAGCACCAATGAAATCGCGCTTTTCCGTTGTCCAAGCGCCGCATTCGTAAACAACGACCTGAGCTGCGAATGTGATACCTCGTTCGCACCTCATGCTCTTTTCAGGCGCTCGCTTGCGGGTTTTGTGCGGATATGCAGACTGTTATGAGCTTTGAGAGAATTCAAAGCAGGTGCGAACGAAGTATCACGTGTATACCTGATTGCCAGAAGGCAGAGGTCGGAGGTCGGAGGTCAGTAATCAGAGGTCAGTAATCAGAGGTCAGTGGTCAGTGGTCAGTAGTCAGTGGTCGGAGGTCGGAGGTAATGGTCAGTGGTTAACGCTCTTCTGACCTCTGACCTCTGACCTCTGACCTCTGACCTCTGATTCTCTAGCCCGCGGCTGCGATTCGGTAGCGTCCAAGCTTGAGTTGAAGCCCGCGGCGCGTGAGGCCGAGTTCGCGCGCAGCGCGAGAGATGTTGCCGTTGTGTCGTTTGAGCACCTCTGCGATTATGCCGCGCTCCAGGTGTTCCACCGCTTCCGGGAGCGAGACGTTTGACGGGAGGTCGTAGGCCCCGGCGCCAAACGAGCTGGGCGACGCGTCAGATCCTGGAGGCGGCGATATGCGGCGAAGCTCTGGCGAAAGTTGGTCGGGAGTTATTCGCGTGCCGTCCTCTGCGCGCGCCACCGCACGCTGCAACTCGTTACACAACTGACGGACGTTGCCAGGCCAGTCGTTGACCATCAGGAGGTCTATCGCCTGCGGCGTCGCCGTGATATCACGCCGCCCGAACTTGGTCGCGTAGTGGTTGACGTAGTAATTGACGAGTGCCGGAATCTCCGACCTTCGCTCGCGGAGGGGAGGAACCAGCAGGCGTATGACGTTCAAACGATAGTATAAGTCCTCGCGAAATTCTTTGCGCTCGACCATCCCCTCCAGGTCGGTGTTGGTGGCAGCTATGATGCGGACGTCCACCTTCAGCGGGCGCTGCTCGCCTAAAGGTTGAATCTCTCCCTCCTGCAAAAACCGCAGGATCTTCGGCTGGACATCGAGCGGCAGGTCACCGATCTCGTCCAGAAAAAGCGTCCCGCCAGCAGCAGTGCGAATCACGCCGGGCGAGTCCGAGACGGCCCCGGTAAAGGCGCCTCGGCGGTAGCCGAACAGGTAACCTTCCGTTAACTCCCTGGGAACCGCCGTGCAGTTGAAGGGAACGAAGACCTTGTCGCGCCGCGAAGAGATCGTATGGATGGCGCGGGCCACCAGCTCCTTGCCTGTGCCCGATTCGCCCGTCACCAGCACGGTTACGTCGGACGAGCGAATCTTGTGCAACTCTTCAACCAGACTGGTCATGCCGGGGCTGGAATGGATGAAGCCGGGCGTGGGGCTTACTCCGGCGAGCGCTATCTGGGGCGGACCGTCGCCTCTGTTGCGTGCTGCCTCGCGGAAAGCGCACAGGTCGAGTCCCATTTCGGCGACGCGGAGCAGTGTGTCAATTGACTCGCCGCCTGCCACCTCAACCGACGCGCGCGGCGAAACGAGAATCGTTACCGGCTCAGCATTCGTGACACGCAAGAGCATCACAGCCGCATCTTGTCCAGCCGCTACACGCTCTTTGGCTTTTTCCTTGACTGCAGCGGCCCAGGCTTCGGCGAGCCGCTCGCCCTCTCGCGTGGTATAGCCGTGGGCCACGACAACTCTTTGACCCGACTCCTCGCCAGGTTCCAGTATCAACACTTTGCGCGCCATCGTCTCCTGACGGATGAGGGCCGCGAGTTCGCGCAAAAGGAGTTCGCGCGAGGTCACCGCCTCGATCATCCTCAAGATGAATCGTTGCGAGCGCGCCAGCGGCTCGGGCGCAATCTTCCCGGCCGCGCCGTGGCCAAGCGCAGCTAGCGCGTCCTGGGCGCGCTTGATATCAAGACGAGCCCCCAGCTCGCCGAAGATCTGTTGAGCGGTCGAGAGCGGCTCGGCCGCGCGTTCGGGTTGGGCCACTGCATAAGCGCACCCGAGCTCGAAGTAGGCGCGCGCGCTGCGGTAGCGGTCGTCGAGTATTTCGTAGATGGAGACGCTGCGGCCGAAGTGATGCGCGGCCAACACAGCGTCCTCCCGCGCCATCGCCAGCAGACCGCTCATGCGCTGGGCCTCGCCCGCGATTGCCATGTCGGCGACCGTGTCTTCGATCAAGTCCAACACCTTGCGCAAGAGCGCGGCGCACTCTTCCGGCTCACCTTTGCGTAAGCGCGCTTCGGCGAGCAGAAGATTCGACTCGCAGATGGCCTGGCGATCACCGATACGCTCGGCCAGAGCGAGAGCCCCCCGGCCCATCTCCAGCGCGGGCTCGACATCGCCCGCTGCCAGATGACAGCGGCCAAGCGTGCGCTTCGCCTGGCCCTCGTACCACTCGTTACCGTTCTCGCTGGCGAGCTTGACGGCGCGCTCAAGCAGACCTCGAGCTTCCTCCAATTGGCCACGAAGCATGCGCAGGTCGGCGAGCGAATCGAGAATCATCGCCACGTGCAAGCTGCGCTCGTCCACCTCGAAGGCGAGTTCGAGCGCGCGCTTGAGCGCCTCCTGAGCGCGATCCCATTTGCCCACGAGGGTGAGGTTGATGCCGAGATTGTTATAGGCGAGCGCGGCGTTCAACTTATGTTCTGTACCCTCGTAGTACCGAACGGCCTTTTCCAGATATCGTATGCCGTCGTGCGGGCGGCGCAGGAACCAGCAGGCGCCTCCCATGTTGGCGTAGATTTTCCCCAGCAGGTAGGGAGCGGGACGATTCCCTATGAGCTTGGCCGCCTGCTCTGATTGAGTGAGCGAAGACTCATAGCGACCGTGCAACGTGTCCAGGACGGCCATGCCGCTGTAAACCTCGGCCAGCCCGCGCCAGTCGCCCGTGCGCCGGTAGTGTTCCAGAGCCTTCTGCGAGTGGTCGCGCGCAATCGCATGCTCGTTGATAGAGCGGTAGACGCGCGCCAGCGCCACGTAAATCGCGCCGCGTTCAGCGTCGGCGCCAGCCTCCGGAGTGTCGCGCAGGGCCGCGTTCAGGAAGGCGATGGCTTTCGGAAAGTCGCCCGTGTAGTTGAAGGCCATGCCGAGTTGCACGCGGACCTGGATGTCGGTTTCCGAGCCGAGCTGGCGACGCGCGTCAGGCTGTTCATACAACTGAATAACGGCGAGCGAGTCGTTGAAGCGGCCCTCCATTGCCAGCGCCGTCGCGAGGGCGCAGCGGGCCTCGGCCACCAGGCGCTCATCATGGCCGGCGGACTTGATTAGACTTGTGAGTTGCGATTCGGCCTCCCGCGAAAGTCCGCGGTCGAGCAGAAGGTGGGCCTCTTCGAGTTGGCTGGCGAGCGTCACGCGCCCGGAGGCAGCAGAAAAGTGGGGGGTTGCGCGCGCGCCCTTTCTCCCGCCAGCTTGCGCCGGCGTGGATTCGCCCGCCTTCTCCGGCGCTTCCTCACGAGGTATGCGCGAACGCTTCATCCTTAGACGTTACAGGTTTGAGAGGACTCGACGTGAATCGTCCAACGTCGCCAATCCGGTTTCTCCACAGCTACGCGAAATACCGTGGCGCCCGCAAACTACCATGTCGGAGTCAAAATGCGAAGCAGGCCAATGCCCGCGGTACTGATGCTTATCCAAGGTTGGAATGGCCCACTACTCAACGAGGCGGCTGACTCATTGTTCGCGCCGCCAGCGCTTCAATCCACCGGGCATTTCCTTCCATCAGAGGCAGAAAGGCTTCGCGCGGTACGACCGTCTCGATATGCATGTTGTCGTCGGTGTTGATGACGGCTCCCGCAACCGCCGGCGCCAGTTGTGTTTCATCGCAAATGAACCAGTTCCTGACATCCTGCTCGCTCTTGATTCCAACCCGCGCCAGATCGGCGGCCAGGCGCGGCTCTCGCATCCTTTCACCGCCATAGGCCAGCGTCAGCGGCTGCCTGCTGCCAAGCAGGATCAGATCTTTCCCCTTCGTTGCTCCTTCGACGCGAAACACCATGACGTGCGGAAACACGCTCTGGTAAGTCGCGAGCACTGAACGAAGGCTCTCGGTGGACAGTTGATAGATCTGCAGCCATTGCACAAACACGCCGTCATCGTTTAAGCGCTCGCGGCCCAGCTCGAAAAACTCTTTTGTAAAAAGATTTGCCACTCCGGGTACCCAGGGATGACTCGGCTCACTCACGATCATGTCGTATCGAACAGCTGTCACCCGCAGATAGGTTCGCGCATCGTCGATGATCAAGTGAACCCGCGAGTCAAACAGGGGATGATTGTTGACGTGTTCAAAGTAGCGCGAGGCATAGACGCTGGCGGGTTCGAGTTCCACGCATTCGAGTGAGCTGATCGACGATTGCAGCACAGATCCGGCAGTAACGCCGGAGGCAAAGCCTATGATCAGTCCTTTATTCACGCGGGGGGCGATTAATACCGGCAACTGGCCCAGCATTACTTGCGTGGGCATGTCATCGCGATCCGAAGCGTTGGTGCGGCCGTTGATTGCCAGTGACGTAATGCCCCAGTCCTGGCGCACCGATACAGTCGCCGTCGGACCTTCCTGGTACATAAGCAGGCGATGCGTCTGAGGACCCTGGCTGGGGGTTGTCGCTTCATCATCAGGCACGCCGCTGCGCGACTTTGCCAACACACGCACGTAACTGTCGTAGGCGCCGGCCGAAAGATCGGCAAGGTTCAGCCGTGGCGCGATTACGAAAACAATCACGATCAGCGCCACCCCAAGGCCAATCGCGAGTGACCGCCTCAACGTTTTATCTGCGGATTCAGATGGACGATAGGCGAGGGCGGCGATGATTAGCGACAGACTTGTCGCGAAGAGAATTGTAAAACGCGTGCCCGCTTTCGGAATCAAAACGAAGGCGGTTGCCAGGGAACCCGCGATAGCTCCTACCGTGTTTATCGCATAGCTTCGGCCTACGCGGTTTGCCACTGTTTCCCGGGGCGCGCGTGAGGCCCATACCAGCACCAGCGGCATCACCATTCCCATCAAGGTCGCCGGCAGAAGTATCAGCAAGGTGGCGGAAAAAATTTGCAAGGTGAGCAGACCGGGCCATGATGCGAGGTGGAATTTGAATCCGGTCCTTACCAGGAGAGCGGGTATCGCATTCACCACGATAATACTCACGAAGAGGCTGGCTGCGGTGAATAGCTGGACCTTGAACAGGCGGCGTCGCAATGGCGCCGAGTCTTTGTGACGCGAAATCAGGTATGCCCCCAACGCCAGGCCTAATAGAAAAAGCGCCACCACGATACTGAACGCATAGGTGCTGGAGCCGATCACCATTGCCAGCACGCGCGTCCACGCCACCTGCGTGCTGATAGTTACAAAGCCGGAAGCGAACGCACAGCCCATCCAAAAACGGGTCGCGTCGTCGTGCTGCGATTGCTCTGGCTCCGAAGCCAGGCGTTCGCCCGAGTCATTTTTAGTTGCTGAGTAATCGGAAGCAGAGCTATCAGGCAATTGTCCCCGGTCTACCAGGATAGCCGCCACGCCAATCATGACATTGATAGCTGCGGCGAAATAGATTGTGGCGCGCACTCCAAACCATGGCAGCAAATAGAACCCGGCTGCAATCGTGCCGGCGATCGCTCCCGATAAATTAAGCATGTAGAAGCGCGTTACCGGCGCCACAGCTTGATGACGCGACCGAGCCAGAGCCGACGAGAGCAGCGGCAGCGTCGCTCCCATCAATGCCGTCGGCACTATTAGTACCAGGGAGGAAAGCAGGAAGCGCCACCCGGCAAATGCATATGATTCGGGATGGAGTTGCTGCCAGACCAGCGCGTACACCCGATCGATGCCGCGAAACAATAAGGGAACGAGCAGGGCATAGAGTCCAATCGCGATTTCGATCACGCCATACCAACGGACAGGTCGTTTCGCTCGCGTCCCGTAGCGGCCGGCGAGGGCGCTGCCGATGGCCAGGCCTCCCATGAATGCTGCCAGCACTGCACTGATGGCCAGGGTCGTCGCGCCAAAGACCAGGCCCAGCATCCGGGCCCACAATACTTCGTAGATCAGCGCAGTGGCGCCTGAAAGAACGAAGCAGACGGCAATAAGCCTGAAACTTCG
>JBDUCF010000142.1:0-6834 GCA_040003545.1 Pyrinomonadaceae bacterium
GTATGGCGATATTTGCTATTTCAGGTTCAATGGAAGAGATGCTTTTTTGATCAACCATCCCGATTACATCAAAGAGGTCCTGGTAATTAATAACCAGAACTTTATCAAAGGACTGGCGCTGCAACGCGCCAAACGGCTGCTGGGCGAGGGCCTGTTAACAAGTGAAGGAGAGTTTCACCGCCGGCAAAGGCGCCTGGCGCAGCCGGCTTTTCATCGCCAGCGAATTGCTTCGTACACGACCGTCATGACGGATTATGCGGCGGCCGCGTCCGCCCGTTGGCAGGACGGTGAAACGCTCGACATCGCAGACGAGATGATGCGATTGACACTGGCTATAGTCGGCAAGACTTTGTTTGATGCGGACGTCGAATCCCAGGCGGAAGAAGTCGGCGAAGCGATGAGCGTGGTCATGGATCTCTTCAACACGCTGACAGTTCCCTTCTTCGAGTTGCTGGAAAAGCTGCCGTTGCCGCAGATGCAACGCTTCAAGAAAGCGAGGGCGCGGCTCGATCGAATCATCTACCGCTTGATTGAGGAGCGACGTCGCAGTGGCGAGGACCGCGGCGATCTGTTGTCGATGCTGCTGCTGGCCCAGGACGAAGAAGGTCAAAGCGGGAGCATGAGCGACGAGCAGGTGCGCGACGAGGCGCTTACGATCTTCCTGGCCGGACACGAAACGACGGCGAACGCCCTGACGTGGACGCTGTACCTGCTGTCAAAGAATCCGGCGGCGGAAGCGAAGTTGCATGAAGAGCTTCAAGCCGTGCTTGGCTCGCGTTTACCGACGGGTGAAGATTTTCCGCAGCTACGTTACACGGAGATGGTGCTGGCTGAATCGATGCGCCTATTTCCTCCCGCATGGGCAATCGGGCGTCTGGCAGTGGACGATTGTGAAATTGGCGGCTACGGCGTGCCGGCGCGGTCGCTGGTCTTGATGAGCCAGTACATAATGCACCGTGACGCGCGCTATTTCCCCGAGCCTGAACACTTCAACCCGGAGCGCTGGACGCCAGAGGCTCGCGAATCACGTCCGCAGTTTTCTTACTTTCCCTTTGGCGGCGGCCCTCGTCGCTGCATAGGCGAAGGCTTTGCCTGGCTTGAGGGAGTCCTACTGCTGGCTACGCTGGCCCAGCAATGGCAGATGCGTCTGGTCCCTAATCATCCGGTCGCGTTGCGACCGGTAATCACCCTTCGGCCGAAACATGGCATGCGCATGATCATAACGAAAAGACAAACGTAGTAGGACAGGCATTCCTGCCGTCAATTTCGAGAACAGAGAATCAGCGTCAAAGACCCGGAACGAGCGAGGCGATTTCTACTTTGCACGATTTTGCAGTTCCCACAACATCAGGTACTTAAGAAAGGCGTGATGAGCCGCAAAAGCAGCGATGCTGAACCCGACTAGTCCATCGCGGAAGCCCCCCTTTAGAACAAAGCTGCGAATGAATGCAGCCGGCCCCATTAAGGCAATGCGCGCCGGCGAAGTGCGCCGTCCCTGCTCAAACATCTGGCGCGCCGCTAAAGGCGCATAGCGCTCTCCGAGCAGGCGATGATGCTCGGCAGCGTCACTGCCCGGATAATGCAGAATATCTCCTCGCAGAACTTCCACGCGCGCATCTGGACTCATTTTGACGGATTCATGGACGTAGGCGCTCTCCCAGCGTCCGCGTGATTTTTTGTAGAGACGTAATTGGCGATCGGGATACCAGCCCCCACCGCGTATCCAGCGCCCCATGTAAAAGGCGCGGCGTGCAATAGAATAGCCATCGGCAAGCTGCGCCTCATTAGCGAACAGCAGGTCCTCGATCGAGGCGTGCAACTCATCCGAGACTCGCTCGTCTGCGTCCAGGCTGAAAATCCACTCATGACTTGCCTGCTCAGCGGCAAATTGCTTCTGCGCAGCAAAGCCTGGCCATTCTCTTTCAATCAGGCGCGCCCCACATTCCCGAGCGATCTCGCGCGTTCGGTCAGTCGAACCGGAATCGACAACCAGGATTTCGTCAGCCCAGGACACAGATTCGCAGGCGGTGCGAATGTGTTCGGCCTCGTTAAGGGTGATAATGGTGGCTGTAATCTTCAAAACCGAAGCTCAGAGCGAATAGATCCCGTTGAGGCTGTAGAGCATAGAAGTGGCAGAGGGAAGGCGTCAATAGGCCCTGAGCGTAAATCCCCCTGCCTTTACCGGAACTCTGGACGCTCTCTGAAGGAAGTGAGACAACCAGATCGAGTCACTCAATTAGACAGCCACGGCGACTGATCATACAATCCTTCTCGAAATAATAAGTCGGCCTTGTTCGCTCCATAACGGACTTTTCATCGTATGAACGAACAGCTTTCCATTATCAAGCTCGATGCTTTGACCGGCGCGCCGCTACAGGACAATCCTTTTCCCTACATGATTGTCCCTGATTTATTACGAGCTGAATACGCGAACAGTATTTATCAGGATTTTCCGGCGATCAAATCTCGGGGCAGCTATCCACTTCAGGAACTTACTTGCGGTAACACTTTTCGACGCCTGGTTGAAGAGCTGCAAAGTCCAGCCTTAAAGTCGGCCATCGGAGAAAAATTTCAAATTGATTTAGATAACCGCTCTACGATGATTACGGTTCGCGGGATGGCCAGCGCCCGCGATGGTCGTATACACACCGATACGAAATCCAAATTTCTTACGATGCTTCTATATCTCAATCCCACCTGGGAGTCAGCTGGAGGCTGGTTGCGCATCTTGAAAAATGGCAAGAATCTTGAGGACTACGTGGTCGAGATCCCGCCTACCTTCGGCACTTGCCTGTTGTTCAAGGTCACCGAAAACTGTTGGCATGGCCACAAGCCTTTCATCGGAGCGCGAAAGGTACTACAACTGAACTACGTCACGGACGACGCCGTTCTTAACAGGCACTTGTGGCGACACCGGATAACCGCCAAGCTGAAAAATATTAAGCAGCTCGTGACCCAAGGTAATAACTAGCCCCTCCCACCATCTGATCAGCTCCGACTGTCTTATGATAAGCTTTGATCATTCCAGGCTTCTTTTCAAAGTCTGTTTGTAAAAGCGAACCCCAATATGAAAGGTCACGCTCATGGCCATTAGCCAAGATTTGCTGGAAATCCTTGTTTGTCCTGCAGACAAAGCCAGGGTCGAGCTGAAGCAGGATGGCAGCGGTTTGAAATGCGTCCAGTGCAAGCGCGTCTACCCGATTCGCGATGACATCCCCGTGATGCTGGTTGACGAAGCGACCATTGAGAATGAATAGCCTGCGCGAAACGATCGAGTCATCACCGCGGATTCGTCAGTTAATATTCGAGGCAGCCTCCGGCGATCAGCGTCCAGAGCCACAGCCGTTCGCTGCCGCGCCCTGGGACTGGCAGACGGTGCGTCGAGTTCTGGTGGTGCGTTTGCGTTCCATTGGCGACACGGTATTAACCACACCGTCGCTATTTGCACTGCGCAGATTCCTGCCACAAGCGCGGATTGATATTCTTCTCGAAGACTGGGTCGCGCCGGTGTTGGCAGGCTTTGCGGATATTGATCGTGTAGTCACTTTCAAGCGCAACGGCGTGCTATCGCGCGCACGTGCAGCCCGCGAAATTCGTGCAGCTCGCTATGATGTGGTTTACAACCTTCACGGCGGCACCACAGCAACCCTGCTGACCCGCGCGACGGGCGCAAAGCATCGTGTTGGTTTTGCCCATTACCAGTATGGCCGGTTACACAATCACCTCGCGCCCCCGTCCACAGAACTATGGGGCCGCGCAAAGTTGCACTCGGTCGAACAGCAATTAGCCCTGCTTGGCTGGACCGGGGTGCCTGTCAGCGATCGTCCGCCCACCCGTCTCACCGTGATGCCGGAAGCAGTGGCAAGTGTCAGCCAAAAACTCCGGGACGTCGGATTTGAAGATGGTGCTCAGTTAGCTGTTATCCATCCGGCAGCGGCTTTCGAGACAAAGCAATGGGCGGTAGAAAAGTTCGCCCGCATTACCGAAGAGTTAGCCGGTCGAGGTTTAGTCTCCGTCGCGATTGCCGCTCCACATGAAGCTGCGATCATAGCCGATTTAAAGAAGCACTCGGGAGCTCCGGTCGTTGGCCTAACAAATCTCTCCCTGCCTGAGATCACTGCCCTGGCAGCGCGGGGACGTTTGTTTGTGGGAAACGACAGTGGTATCGCGCACATTGCCGCCGCTGCGGGAGCGCCGTCCGTCGTGATCTTCGGGTCGTCCAATGTCACGCATTGGCGGCCCTGGACCACCCAACCCAACGAAATCGTCCGCGAGGAACTGCCGTGCCAGCCATGCCATGGGTATTTCTGCGCCGAGTTTGAAAAGCCCGAGTGCATTCTGCGCGTTCCGGTGGAAAGAGTAATGGGCGCAATTGATCGGGTTTTGCGCGAGAGCGTTTGAATCATTGTATGATTTGCGGCTCTGCTGCCGCACAGTGCGGAAAGCCTCCGGCTTTCTGATGGGCTCTTTATAGGATCATAGAAAACTACGCCTTCGCACTTATGAGGCATGGCCTCCTCTTCTTATGACGAGGCCCACGGAAAGGCATAGCCTTTCCGCACATCAGGCGGCAGAGCCGCGTTCAGATTAGTTATTGTCATGACGCAATTAACCAAACAACGCGCCGTCGAGCTGTTCGACACTATGCGCAATCGCAAGATTGTCGTGTTCGGAGATGTCATGCTGGACGAGTTCGTTTGGGGCGACGTGACTCGTATCTCGCCGGAAGCGCCAGTGCCGGTGGTAAATGTCCAACGCGAGTCTGTGCACCTCGGAGGCGCGGCGAACGTGCTGGCCAATCTGATCTCGTTGGGCGCCCGCGCCTCCGTTACCGGTATCGTGGGAATCGATGCAGCCGGCGAAACGATTCGCGCGACCCTGCGCGCCACTGGCGCCAGCCAAACGGATGATCTGCTGATTGCTGATGCAAATCGCCCGACCACGACCAAGACGCGCATTATCGCGCACAATCAAATGGTGGTTCGCGCCGACCGTGAACGACGTTCTCCGGTTGACGACGCGATAGCAGCGCGTATCGTCAGTCTGATCAGCGAAGCGCTGAAAAATGCAGACGCGCTTGTGATATCAGATTATGACAAGGGCGTGGTTACCCCTGGTATCCTTGCCAAAGTCCTGCCGCTTGCTTATGAACGCGTACCGGTGCTGATCGATCCCAAGTTGCGCAACTTTGATTCGTATCGTCCCGCCACCCTTGTCACCCCAAACCACCACGAAGCCCTGCGCCTGACTAATATCGCGGAAGATACCGACGACGGGTTGACGCGCGCAGCGCAGTTGATACGCCGGCGAATAACCTGCGACGCGGTCCTGATTACGCGCGGCGATCGCGGCATGATGTTATTGGAAGGAAAGCAGGAGCCTGTCTTTGTCGAGACGGCGGCGCGAGAGGTTTACGATGTGACCGGCGCTGGCGACACGGTTATCGCCACCCTGGCCGCGGCGCTGGCCGCGGGCGCTTCGATGATCGAAGCCGCCATCCTTGCCAATCATGCAGCCGGAATTGTAGTCGGCAAGCTGGGCACGGAAACCGCTGGCAGCGACGAGATCCTCGCTTCAATTTCCTATTAGCACGCGGCTCTGACGAATAGACCAAAGCGCGGTGTTTTGGAGGGTGGAGGTTTAGGTTACGCGATCACTCAACGTGCAGCATCTCGCCCACAACTTTCTTGCTGTCCTCCAGCTGCTGCATCTCGGCGGGTGTCTTCTGGGGATCGCGCCAGTTATCGAGGATGGCGACCTGATGTACGCACTGCAGGGTGCAGGTGGGAGCGCACCACTTCTCGGTGTTGTATTCCCGGTAAAAGTCTTCCATCGTGTAGTCGGCCAGGGGAATGCCCGGATAGCCGCGCTGTTGCGAGCACCAGTGGACCAGGCCCTCTTCACAGATGTATAGGTAGCGCGCTCCGGCGCGGCAGCGCCATTCATAGGGCTTCCCTTCGGCGATGCTGTCCTGAAACCAATTGAGCCGGGCGTGATCCTTGTTACCCAGTTTCTTGACCTGCTGAAAGATGTCTTTCTCTTTTCCCGAGAGTGGCTTCAACGTGCCGTCGTTGTCATGAATCACGCCGACGGTAGTTGAAAAACCAAGCTCGACGGCACGCAGCGCTACGGTCAGGGCGTCATCGGGGTTCTTAATTCCGCCACCAATCACTGAGTTAATGTTGACGTGAAAGTCTGCGTGCTCGGAGAGGTAACGCAGCTTCTTGTCCAGCACCCTGAGACTCTTGCGCGAGACCGCGTCCGGCTCCACATTATCGATGCTGATTTGAAGATATTCCAAGCCGGCATTATTGAGCCGCTTGATGCGATCCGGTGTGAAGTAGTAGCCGTTGGAAATCAGCCCGGCCAGCATCCCGTGCGATCGAATATGGGCGATGATCTCGTCGAGCTGCGGATGCATCATTGGCTCTCCGCCCGAAATCGTAATTACAGATGTTCCCAGCTCCCCAAGCTTGTCCAGCCGCTGCTTCATCAGCTCGAGCGGCACGGGAGACGAGGAATGATCGTATTCATTGCAATACCCGCACGCCAGATTGCAGCGCCGCATGGGAATAATGTGCGCCAGCACCGGGTGATTGGAGGAAAGCAGGCCGCGCGAAATAAAAGCGGCTTCGCGGAATTTACGCTTTAGGAACTTGCTCTTCTTCATGTCGCGGCAGATTCGAGATCCTGCGAGGTGGTCTATTTTGACTTCCCTGTGAAACCAGACGCCTCTTATGAGAACCGAAGAATATGCGAGGCCGCGCTCAAACGCAAGAACCCGGCGCCCTTTAGAAACGGCGAAGGGCTCCGGGTTAATCCAGAGCCCTTCGC
>JBDUCF010000143.1:0-6756 GCA_040003545.1 Pyrinomonadaceae bacterium
CCGGCTTGCACATGTTTCACGTAATCACCGGCGCGATCTATCTGGGCGTGGTTGCCGCGCGCGTGAATAAGCTGAACCACCAGGACATCGAGATCAGCGGGCTCTACTGGCACTTCGTCGATTTGGTGTGGATGTTTGTCTTCCCGTTGATCTATTTGCTGTCGATCGACGTCGGCAAGGTAGCGCACTAATGCTGGAGGGAAAGTGAGGCTGGAGGGAAACTAATGACAGCACATGCAACGGAGGCGGAGCATTTCGCTGGCAGTAACAAGCTGTTCATCTCGGTGTGGGTCTGGTTGCTGGCCATAACCGGGATCGAAGTGTTCCTGGGCTACATTCATCTGCCGGTTGTCTATATGCTGACGATCCTGATGGGCCTTTCAATTATCAAGGCCGCGCTGATCGTCGCATACTTCATGCACCTGCGATTTGAGCGCCTGAATCTGGTGCTGACGCTCGTGCCGGCTCTGGTAATCTGTATTTGTCTGCTGGCGGTATTCTTCCCTGACAGCTTCCGATCATCAAAGCTGCGTTATCAGGTCAAAGAGCCGGCGCCCGCGGAGGCCCCTTGAAGTTGGCGCGGAGACTCCTTAAGTTGGATAGACGTATCGTCAAAGTCCTGTTTGTTGTTTGCGCCGTGGCCGCGCTCTATGTGATTGGCGCAGTCCCGGCGGCCGCTCAATGCGCCATGTGCCGGGCCTCAGTGCAAAACAACGCTGCGTTGGCTCGGGGATTGAACCTGGCTGTCCTGGTGCTTCTGGTACCGCCGGTCACGATGTTTGGCTCGATCATCATCCTGGCCTATAGACGTCGCAAGGGCGGTGAGGGCGGTGAAGGCGAGGGGACAGAGGAATGACGACTTCACTCATGAACGAGGAGAATCCATTAGGCCTGGACATCGAAGTGCAGACAGTGCGAGGCCGCGCCTGCCCTCGTTGCGCCGGAAAGATTATTCCTTCCGACCGTGCGGTCTATCAGGACGCGGGCAACACTGGCGGCGTCTTTCCAGTCTGGCAATGTGAACGTTGTGGTTACGAAGAGATGTCCGAACGGCCGCAGCCGGCGCCCAAGGGCAAACATTAAACCGATTAGATCGGAGATTGCACCCGAGTGGATACCGCAATGAATTCAGAGGGCAAGGCGGCCCGGAGCGAGGGCAAGGTGCTAAACCTGATCTGCGTACTCGCGGCGCTCGCATTCGTGGCCCTGGCGGTCTTGAATTATTTATCCGAGGGAAGTTTTCTCTCCACCGACAGTTTGTTCATGTTCGCAGTTTGCGCGACGATGGCGTTGCTGTTTCTTTCGGTGCCGGCGCTGGACATGATGTCGCGTGGAGTCATTAGAGTTCCGTTCCGCGGGCGCAAGGATCAAGCGCCGCCGCCTCCCGGCGGAAGCGCCCCGATAACCGATGCCAGGGGCCGGCCAATGCCTCCCGACGTCAGAAGAATGGTTTCTGACATGAGCGCTAAACCAAAACAGTGAGGTCACACGTTAGTCGACCCTGCGGGGGTGGGCCAAAGCAGCGATTGCGAATTTCTGGTCTGCGATAATTAGGCTCATTCATGACTGGCTACCTTTCAGTTCTCCCCCACCTCAACGCCTCCCTGAATGCCACCAGCGCATTATTTCTTTTGGCCGGCTATTACTCTATCAAGCGCCTCAGAGTGCGGGCCCATCGGAATTGTCAGATCAGCGCCCTGGTTGCTTCAACTATCTTTCTGATTTCTTACTTGATCTATCACTACCATCATGGCGCCACGCATTTTAACGGACAGGGAATTGTGCGGCCCATCTACTTCACCATTTTGATTACCCACACGATACTCGCTGTCCTAATAGTTCCTTTGATCATTGTCACTGTGTACCGGGCGGCGCGCGGAGACTTCTTCGGGCATCGCAAAGTAGCGCGCTGGACCTTCCCGCTCTGGCTCTATGTTTCGGTGACGGGGGTGGTCGTATACTTAATGCTCTATCATGCCTACCCGCCACACTAGCATCTCCTCGGGAAATGGTTCCGCCGGTAAACTTCCGGAAGACAGCGGGAACGCGGCGGATTCTGCGAAGCCGCAACGCCGGCGCTCGCCGTTACCGCTTGCAATCCTGGCGGCGCTGTTCATCATCGCGCCTTTTCTGGCGTGGTACGGAACATGGTTCGGTCGCAACTTATCTGACGATACGATTACGCAGTACCTGGCTGACCAGGAGAACCCGCGTCACGTGCAGCACGCGCTATCGCAAATCGAATCGCGTATCGAAGCGGGAGACCCGGGCGTCAAACGTTGGTATCCGCAGATCGTGAGGCTCGCCGGTAGTAACGCACTGGAAATCAGACAAACCGTCGCCTGGGTAATGGGACAGGATAACAAGGCGGAAGAATTCCATATCGCGCTGGCTCAACTGCTAAACGATTCGGCGCCTATCGTTAGGCGCAACGCTGCTCTGGCTATCACGCGATTTGGCGATGCGCGCGGCCGTTCAGAGTTGATCGCTGCGCTCCACCCATTCGACGTGATGACTCCAGCGGACGGCGTTTTCGAGAGCTCTTTGGCGCCTCGTTCCATAGTCAGCGTGGGAACTCTGCTGGCCCGCATCGAGCAGGCCGGCAATCGCAATACTGAGGTGCGATCGCCGCTTCCGGGTAAGATCGAAAAGGTCCTTGTGGTTGAAGGCAATCCCGTAACTTTGAACCAGGTTATCGTTTCGATTGCTCCCGACGAACGAAGCGTATTAGAGACGCTGCTGGCGCTTAGATTTGTGGGTACCAGCGAGGATGTCGCGACAATTGACCGCCACACCCGGAATATGTCAGCGAAGATAAAAGAACAAGCGGCTCTGACGGTGAAAGCCATACAGAGCCGCGTCGCTGATGTTAAGTAATTCCTGTCTCAGCCAGCGGGCGCCGCTGGAGGAGCGTCCGGCAGGTTGATCCCGTGCATAGCTTCCCAGTCTTCCGTAGGCACCATCTCGATAGCATCCCAGGGACAACCATCGAGGAACGCGCCGTCAGGCCCTTTGCTGGTGCATTTCTGGCAACCGATGCAGAGGTAGGAATCGACCTCGATCCGCCCGAACGGGGGATGATCCTCGTCGGGCACCCAGAACATACAAGCTTCAATGGGACAGTATTCGATGCACGCCGGCGATCCCGCACATCCGGTGCAGCAATCTGTGGTGATGGCGAGTATACGCGGCTTCTTCTTGCGCGTTGCCTTGCCGTCTCCTACTGACATGGGCCAATGTTTTTCTATGATGTCGAACATGTTTTGGCGGCGCGAAATCGATTTCAGTTTGCTTGCCCGATCAGGACCACCTTAACATAGCTGTCCTGTCTTTCTCAACGATTCATGTCGGCGACGTACTTTACTTGAAGTCATCGAGCAAACGATCAAAACTTAGCGCAAATCCTGGGAGGAGGGAAAGGTAATGGAAACGATCGTGGGGATCTTTAATTCTCGTGTCGACGGAGAAAGGGCGGCAAAAGAACTTCGAACAGCAGGAATTCCCGAAGACAAAATTGTTCTTCTAGCTCCGGGTGCTTCTGAAGGGCAATTGGGCGAAGTTCCCACTACCGAAGCAGAACAGCCAGGAATGGGAAAGGCGTTGGGCGCTACGGTTGGCGGCGCGCTGGGCGTAGCAGGCGGGGTGCCGCTGGGCGCGGCCCTTGCCAGTTTCTTTATCCCCGGCGTAGGACCGGTTATCGCTGCCGGATTGTTGGGCGCTGCGATTCTCGGTATGGGAGGGGCGGCCACCGGAGCCGCAGCGGGCGGAGCTTTGGAAGGAGGTCTGGCTCATGGTCTGCCGCATGATGAGCTCTATCTTTATCAGGATGCGCTACGACGGGGACGCTCGGTAGTAATCGCTTTCGCCGAAGATGACGAGACCGCTGAACGTGGACGCGGCGCGTTAGTTCGAACCGGCGCCGAGAGTATCGACGCCGCCCGCGAGAGCTGGTGGATTGGACTGCGTAGCGCTGAAGAAGAGCGCTACACCGGAGAAGGCAAGGACTTCACACGCGATGAGCGTACCTATCGCCGCGGCTTTGAGGCGGCCTTGCATCCGAGCCTCCGCGGAAAGGCCTACGACGAGGCGCTGAAGACAATGAAAGAGGCCGAGGACGAAGAGGTCTTTCGAAGTGGTTACGAGCGAGGACAGGACTATCATCGCAGCCTGAAGGATAAATACCGAGAGTGAAGGATACGCTGCTGAGCCTGGCAGTTCTGCTCGTCATACTCATCTCCAGCGCTCTAATCACGAGCTGGTTCACCCGGGCAATGTACAATCGCTGCGCGACATGCGGAACTTTGAATGCCAGGCGTCGCCGAAACTGTCGCAACTGCGATGGCGAATTGGAATGAACGGTGGTCGAGTGAGCTTCAGAGCTTGAATCCCAGGTTACTCTCCGGGAATAACTGCTTAGGTGGGCGACATAAGATGGTACTTGACAGACTCCTAGCCATCATCGGCGGTCAGTATAGGATCGGCGGGCTCTGACAGCTACACTCTTACGACTTACTTTGAACCGCCTTTACAAATGTGGTTTCTCCGGTTGGTAAGGCTGATGATTTTTTTGAAATAGTTAGCCCCTGCTTGGATGGTTGTTATCGGGGAGACGAATTTTGCAGGGGTGATTGCGGAATGAATGCGAGCTGCCTCAACGGCTGTAACACAAAGCTTAATGCTTGCATAGCCAGTTGCGGCTAGCCAAATGCTGACTAGTTGTTACTCAAGCGGCCCGTTGAAGTTGGCCGGTCCGGTTAACGTGCCTCCAACACTCTCTAAGCGCAACAATAAATTTAGGGGAATAAAGTGCTGAGAATCACCAGGACAATTGCTTTGGCAGCCATTCTGATCTCGCCAGGGTTTTTCTGGATACTACCGGAGTGTGAAGCCCAGAATAGGATCGCTTCCCCAGAGTACGACTACTACTCTCTAGCGATCACGTCCATTTCCGACTCTGAAGCGGAGGCGTCCAAACTGTCAGACATCCCGCAGAGAGTCAAGCTTTTGATTAACGCAGCAAGGATTCTGGGAGCCGCAAAGCAGAATGAAGAGGCAGTTCGCCTGCTTGAGGTTGCCCTTCGCGACCTAAAGGAGTGGGGCTCCGCGGACAAGGCGAATTGGCGCCAGCGAAATACGGCAGCAGCATTGAGTAATGAGATTCTGGCCGTCTACGCGCTGGTGGATCCTGAAAAGGCAGTCGTTAGGCAGAAGGAGTTTCAAGCGGCGGCGGAATCAACCGCCAGTAACAGCTCAGTAACTTCGCCTAAGAGTGAAAACTGGTATCGTCAGTTCATCGATCGGCGAACGATTGCTGACCAGGCTGCCAAAATCGCGCTCTCGCTCATCGACACTGATCCTGAGAAAGCATTGGGGCTCATTGTCCAAAGTCTTCAGGGAGGAATAGTCTCCGGCGTCTTGTTTGATATCGTTCAAAAGCTGATTCAGACCGGAAACCGCGCGTTTCTCAACAAACTCGAAATTGGTATCGGTCAGGTCCTGGCAGCGAATTTTACACTTGATCCTTCTAGCCTTACTGGTGCTCAAATTCTCGTTCTAGCCGATAAGGACATGCCGTCAGCAGCGAGGAGCGCATTTGTCAGCTTTTTCATGGGCTCGCTTCAAGCCTGGTCGAACCTTCTCAAAGAGCCGGGAATCGATACATTCTACATTAGTGTTGTATTCACAGCATTCTCTAGAGATGTGCGCCCCATTCTCTTGCAGTACTCGCCGGAACAACTGCTTGCGCTTGATTTGGTTTTGGATCAGGTGGCCCCTTTGGTTCCGGAAAAAACAAAGTCGAGGATACAGGCGTTTCAGCCCGAGACATTTTCAGACCCAAGGGAGAGGCTCAGTGACATCCTGAGGGACCCGGCTCCAGAGAAGCGTGATCTCCGCCTCGTTCGTCTTGTCTCTGAGCTCTTACGTAATCAGTCAGAAGACTTTCAGAAAAGATTTGACTTTGCTTCCGACGCAATTAGCGGCTTCAGCGATCCGGACGTCAAGTCAGCCTTCACCGATCTTTTAACGATAACTCGGGTGAACGCGCTTGTGAAGCAGAAGAAGTTCATTGAAGCCCAACGCCTTGCTAGTTCGATCTCTTCAGAAGAGACACGAGCGTGGGCGTTGCTCGCTTTGTCAAGAGCTGCGGCGAAGGTAGATCGGGTTCTCGGTTTCGAGTTGGTTAGCAACGCGATGAAAGCTTTAGACACAGCATCGCCAAGCCCACATAAAGTCGAACTGGCCCTGAGAGCCACTGCTATGCTGGCGAAGAACGATCCGCAGCGAGCGTTCGATACATTCTCGGCCGCGTCAAGGTACGCCAATTCGTCGGCTGCTAAAATCGATCCGCCAACGAAGCCTGCCGTCGCGTTTGGACTCGAAGCCACGATTGGAGAAGCGCACACAAGGCTTGGTGTCTACCCCGAAAGCCTTGGTGAAGTCCAAATCGATCCATCGCTCTCGCTCCTCGGCATAACTAATTGGTTTCGCGCCGATCAAATAGCGAGCGATATTCGCGATCCATCGCTGCGCCTTCGACTAAAACTTCAATTCGCAGGAGCTGTTCTCGCTCAAGACTCGAACTCCAAGAGGAAGCAGGCAACTCCGAAGCCGGTCGTAAAGGACTGACTCACTGACTCACCAGCTTGCCTAACCAGAATGAGAATCTCAGATAAAACCCGCCGCGTTCTGGAAATCTCAGCCAACATAGCGATCATCGTGGTAGCGATCATCGTGGTTCGAAATTTTATCTCCTCG
>JBDUCF010000144.1:0-6755 GCA_040003545.1 Pyrinomonadaceae bacterium
CCTAACAATAAGCTCGGTTCCCAGATCAACCGCCCGCTACTGCAGGCGGTTCTGCCAGGCTACTTCGTCGTGGCGCCGGTGGCGGCTTCGCCAGTTTCTTTCCCTGGCTGCGGCACTACACGAAGGTAAGGCTTCAAAGTCTTCCAGCCGCCGGGAAACTTCTTTTTCGCATCTTCGTCAGAAAGCGAGGGCACGATTATTACGTCGTCGCCGTCCTTCCAATTCACCGGAGTGGCCACACTGTGCTTTGCCGTTAGCTGCAGGGAATCAATCACCCTGAGGATCTCGGCAAAGTTGCGGCCGGTGCTGGCCGGGTAGGTAATCATCAGCTTGATCTTCTTGTCCGGACTAATGATGTAAACCGATCGCACGGTGAACACGTCGCTAATCTCCGGATGGATCATGTCATAGAGTTCCGCCACCTTGTGGTCAGGGTCGGCAATCACCGGAAAGTTAAGCGCGGTGCCTTGCGTTTCTTTGATGTCCTCGGCCCAACGCTTGTGGGAATCCGCTTGGTCAACGCTGAGGCCGATGACCTTCACATTGCGTTTATCAAATTCGGGCTTAAGCCGTGCGCATTCGCCCAGTTCGGTGGTGCATACCGGCGTGAAATCCTTGGGATGCGAGAAGAGAACCGCCCAGCTATCGCCAATCCACTCATGAAAGTTAATAGTGCCCTCGGTGGTCTCAGCAGTGAAATCCGGGGCTGTGTCTCCTAAACGTAAAGCCATAACTTTAGTCCTTTCTGGTAGAAGAATTCCGTTAGAGTACTTCTCTCGAGCGAGATGGAGCGAGTTGTTAAGAAGGTGATTCTAACTGCGCAGGTTTTACATCCAAAGGGCAGGGCAAGTCAATGTATGGAAGCCTGCTCAATCCACCTGGCGCGCTGTGCTAGACTCAATTAATTCGTGGAAACCAAACCCTTTCAGTTAAGACCGGAGCAAGCTGAGGCTGCAAAGGTGCTTGACCGGCATATTTCCGTGACGGCCGGGCCGGGCGCGGGCAAGACTGCCGTGCTGGTCGAGCGTTACCTGCACATTCTGCGGACGCGCGACGTCTCCATAGACCAAATTGTCGCGATAACTTTTACCAATCGCGCCGCGAACGAAATGCGCAGCCGCCTCCGGAAAAAACTGGACGAGCTGCTACGCGCCACCAGCGGCGATGAGCGCCGCAAGTGGTTGCGTCATAAGCGCACGCTTGATGGCGCGGTAATCACGACCATCCACGGTTTTTGTTCGCGGCTGCTGCATGAGTTTCCGGTCGAAGCCAATATCGATCCACAGTTTGTCCTGCTGGATCAGCATCAATCAGCGATGTTGCTGGAGGCGGCAGTCGAAGCATCCCTCACCGAATTCATTAACTCGGGAGAAGAATGGATCACGCGGCTGACAGTGGGAATGGGTCGCGGTTTGCTGGCCGACTCATTGGCTAATGTTCATCGCGCGTGTCGTGACATCGGCCTTTCACTGGACGAGGTCGCGGAGAAAACCAGTCGCAGCCATGCCACGATCGGAGATTACAGGGTGGCGCTAGGCCAGCTTGAACGGGAGATGGTGGACTTGCTCGCGGCGCCCAGACCGACTGTCGCCGCCCAGACCAAACGGGCTCAGCTCGAGTTAGCGTGGCCCGCGCTGCGGAGTTTCTTGCAAACTATTCCGGGCCCCGAGTCGCTGGCCGCATACTGCCAGGCGATAGAAGATTTCCGCCAGGTGCGTCCCAGCGCGACAGGGCAGTTAGCCGGTCGCGTCAAAGGGCTCGACGAATTGATCTGGGAAAAGCCGCTCAAGGGCCGCGTACCGCAGATCTGTTTCGATCTTTTCGCCAAAGACTACGCCGCTGCATTCATCAAGGTGCTCCGCCGTATCGCTGAGCGCCTGGAAGAAGACAAGGCTCGCCTGGCGGCGCTCGACTTTGACGATCTACAGTTGCGAGTTTTGAAACTGCTTAGCGAACGTCCGGAAGCTCTGGCCCGCATCGCAGAGCGATTCAAGTTCTTTCTGGTCGATGAGTTTCAGGATACGAACAGGCTGCAGCGCGACTTGATGACGAAACTGGCGCTCACCAACGCCCAGGGCGCGAACCTTTTCATCGTCGGCGATCGGAAGCAGTCGATCTACGGTTTTCGGGGCGCCGACGTCAGCGTGTTCGGCGAAATGACTGCCGGGCTGGAAGCGGCCGGCGGCGCCTCAAAGCCTTTGCATCTCAACTTCCGCAGCCAGCCTCCGCTGATCAACTTCTTCAATGTTCTCTTCGAAAAAATCTTCCAGGCCGGCGACGCCTGCGATCAGAAAGACCTCGGACAGCTTGGTTACGTCAAGCACGAGCGCAGCAGAGCGGAGCGCGCACCGCGAGATCCGGCGCCGCTGATAGAACTCCTGGTGGACGTTGCGCCGGCCGACAAGAACGACCCTAAGTCACAACAATCACCGAGAGAGCGTGACGCGGAGCAATTGGCGCAGCGAATCATTAGTCTCATTCGAGATGCGGATTCGGAAAGCCTCCCCTCTAGTTTGGATACAAAAGGCAACCCACCCGCTACGCCGGGATTCGAGTTTCGCGATATTGCGCTGCTGTTCCGGGCGATGACTGACGTGCCCGCGTACGAATCAGCCTTCCGTCGCGCGGGAATTCCGTCGCTGACCGTGCAGGGCAAAGGATTCTACGAGCGAGAAGAGATCAGCGACATGATTCAGTTGCTGCGCTTCCTGGATAACCGTACGGATGAGCTGGCGTTGGCTGCTGTCCTGCGATCGCCTCTGGGCGGTGTTTCGGATAATGCGCTGCTGGCGCTGCGTTGCGGGCCGCTGGTTCCGGGTGCGCGGGAACAGGGCCGTTTGAAAAAGAAGCGTGGCGTGCGCCAGCTCTTTCACGCGCTGCGGCACCAGGATCAGATCCAATTCGTCGAGGCCCAGGAGCGGCCGGTGCTGGATAGCGCGGCGGCTTTGTTAACGCAGTTGCTGGCGCGGCGCAATCGATACGGCATTGCAGAGCTCTTGCGCTTTGCCCTGGCCGAGACTGAATACCTGACGATCATCGCCGCCAGCTTCGAAGGCGCACAGCGACTGGCAAACGTCGACAAACTCTTGCGGCTTGCTGAAAGTTTCGAAAAGTCGGGCGCACATTTAATTCGCGACTTCGTGCGCTTTGTGGAGGACTTCGAAAAGATTGGTGGGCGCGAAGGCGAGGGCCAGATCGATGAGTCGGCGGATGCAGTTCGCTTGATGACGATTCACCAGGCCAAAGGGTTGGAGTTTCCCGTAGTTATCATTCCCGATTTGCAGCGCGAATTGCGGACCCGCGATTCCTGGTACGTGATTGATCCTAATCGAGGACTGTCGCTGCAGATACCCGATGGTCGTGGCTTTCGCGTGACTGGATTGACGTTCCAGCAACTGTGCGACCGGGCGGCGTGGCGCGACGAGTTTGAAAGCATGCGACTGCTTTACGTGGCTGCGACCCGCGCCGAGGACCGTCTGTTCCTTTCGGGAGCGACGAAAGATCTGCAGAGTTTATGCCGGAAGCGCGACAACTGGCTGGCCTGGATCTGGCAGGCGCTGGGACTGGGCGAGCAGGTCCGGAGCGGTGTGCTCTATCTGGACGAAGAGACGCAGGTTGATTTGAAAGTGAACAGCGGAAGCGTGACCGTCAGGGAGGCTTCTGTATTTTCTGAGGCCTCGTCGTCTTCGGAGGTAAGCGGAGCCCTCCCTGACGGTCGGGCTTCTGCCTCCTTTGCAAGTCTGTTTCCTCTGCTGCGGCCGGTCGAGGCCGGCAGCAGTGCAGTTCATCGCTTTAGCGTCACCCAGTTGATTAATTATCAACGCTGCCCAAGGCAGTATTACTTCGACCGCGTGCTTCACACTCCCGCGCCGGATCATCTTGAAGTCTGGAACGATGCCGAGGCGCCGGAGCCCCCGGCCAATTTGACGGCCACCCTGAAAGGCGCGGTCATTCACCGTTTCTGCGAGACCTTCTGCCAGGGTGATGATCTTCACTCTCGTTTGCGGGAGAGCCTTGACCATATTTTGCGATTGCGGCAGGCGGAGCTGGCGGATCGAATAATGGAGATTGATCGTGAAGAGGCGATCAAGGACCTTCTGCCGCTGGCCGAGAACTACCTCGCCAGCGGCGTGTTCCAGCGGGTCGAATCGGCGCGCAAAGTGGCACAGACTTCGGTCTATGATCCTTCGTCTCAACCCGA
This sequence comes from Pyrinomonadaceae bacterium, assembly GCA_040003545.1. Taxonomy (GTDB): domain Bacteria; phylum Acidobacteriota; class Blastocatellia; order Pyrinomonadales; family Pyrinomonadaceae; genus DASXRU01. Next base: position 4,202 of record JBDUCF010000144.1, read on the forward strand.
TCGCGACAATGGAACCGCCGGCGGTATCGTGCCAATCGGCGCCGGGCCTTTCCCGCACCAACAGGGCGGCCTGTGGAGCGAATTGAGCTTTCGCCTGCGCCGGCCAAACGGAATCCTGACCGGCACAATCGATAAGCTACTCATCACCACAAAGCGCAGTCAGGAAGGGGGCATGCCCCCGCTCCCATCGGCGTCAGATATCTTCGACATTGAAATCATTGACTTCAAAACCAATCGATTTCGCGCGAGAAACGAACTGGCCGCCAGCGTCCCAGCCGCGGCTTCTGGAACCTCGGCTTCGCGCGGGACACAAAATGCCAATGCAGCGCCAATCCTCTCCACAAAGCAGGGCGCGCTAAAACAAGCACCCGGGCAAGCGTCGTTCACTTTCGAGCCGAATGCTCTCGCCGATATTTTGCCCGGGGAAGGTGTTTCCATCGCGATGTCCAATTCGCTTCAGGTCGAAATTGAGATCGCAGCAACTGACTACCGCCTTCAGATGCAGGCTTACGCCCTGGCTGTGCGCGAGTTGTTGCCGGTTATCGCTGACGGGGATTCTAATGTGAAGGTAACGCTGCACTTCCTTGATCCAAATGTTGAAGTGCACTTGCCCGCTAACCTGCTGCAATCAGAAGTCTGCGCTGAGGCAATCGACGACGCAATGCATCTACTAAGTTCTTCACTGGTGCCCGAACATTTTCCAGTGCGTCCGGCCTCGCACTGCCGTATGTGCAACTTTTTGGATGTATGCGCGGCAGGGCGAGAATTCGTGCGCGCGACGGGTAAGCGTAATTGAGCGATTGTAACCAGCCGTCTTCAGACGGCTTTCCCGAAGGGTTTCTAGACCAGCCCTTTGAGCGCTGGGCCAGCGCGCGGGCGGAGATTATTAGCGCGCTTCAGCGTGCTTATTATAACGCTTTAGCATTTCGGCTAAAGCCTCCCAAAGTAAGCCCGTTAAAACGGGCTACAATTCTCGGCGCCAGCTCCCCCGGCCGTAAAACGGCTGGGCTAGTAACCCTGGCGGGGAAGCCGCGTGAACGCGGCTGTGTTGTCGTGTAGTCTCCGCGCAGTTCTACGCTGTCAGTTGCAGCTTGATCCACTCCGTAATCGTCTGCTTCAACTCATCAAGACTCTCGTCAAAGAAATGTCCGGCGCCCGGAATGACTTTTAACTGAACCTGCGAAGCATCAGGGGCTTTTTCCTTCAGCTCATCCACCAGCAGGCGCAGACGGCTGACGTCGCCGAACTCATCATGTTCGCCATGGATGAACAGGATAGGTTTCTGACACTCCTTCAGAAATCCGAAGTCGTATTTGTCTATGGGCGTGCCAATGCTGATTAGATTGACCACGCGCGCGTCGCGAATGCCTACCTGCATACCAACAAAAGCGCCAAATGAGAATCCCGCTGCGGTGATGGGCTGGTTTGGATAATGCTCGGCCAAATAATCCAGCGCCCGGCGCGCGTCATCCTGCTCGCCGCGCCCGGCGTCGTGGGTGCCTGTGCTCTGGCCGACGCCGCGAAAGTTAATGCGCAGCGTCAGCAGGCCGGCGTCGTTCAGCGCCGCGGCCGCGCGAAAGACTACCTTGTTGTGCATTGTGCCGCCGCCCAGTGGGTGCGGGTGCAGTACCAGGGCCACGCCGCGAAGATTGGTTTTCGGCTCTTTCAGGATTGCTTCGAGGCGTCCATGCGGGGCGCGAATAAAGAGATTTCCGGCAGGATACATGACCGTCGCAGCCTACCGCACTGGAGCATTTATGTCATTCATGTTTCTTTCTATTTGCACCAATCCGCCTCCCAGCGTGCCTCCGTATATTTGGTGGATTTAGCCAAACTCAAATACGAAAAGGAAGATGAAGAAGAAATGAAGAAGACATTCGCCATGCTGCTGCTCGCGGTAGCGTCATTAGCAATCACAGCCTCAGCTTTCGGCCAAAACTCGATGTCGGGTAGAAACCCGATGGTTGGTGGGGCGGCCATGTATCGCACCAAAGACATTGTTGACAACGCCGTCAACTCGGCAGATCACACCACGCTCGTCGCCGCCGTCAAAGCGGCCGGTCTTGTGGAAACACTAAAGGGCAAAGGACCTTTCACAGTGTTCGCGCCCACCAACGAAGCCTTCGATAAGCTGCCGGCAGGAACCGTCGGCATGCTGACGATGGCGGAAAACAAGGCCACATTGACAAAGATTCTGACCTATCACGTCCTGGCCGGACGATTCGATTCAAAAGCCATCGCGAAGCGAATAAAGAAAGGCCGAGGCCAGGCTCAGTTCAAGACTGTCAGCGGGGGCACGCTGACCGCGATGATGAGCGGCAAGGATCTGGTTCTGCGTGATGAAAAGGGCGGGACCGCGCGCGTCAGCATCTCGAACGTGTATCAATCAAACGGAGTAATTCATGTGGTCGATACCGTTCTGATGCCCAACTAGGCAACGGCAATCAATTGTTACTGTCACAGAAGGCGCTTCCGGTAATTTGGCCGGAAGCGCTTTCTTGTTTCACCCTTCTTAGCCCACTTGCAGTCAGGAAGGGGGCCTGCCCCCGCTCTT
>JBDUCF010000145.1:0-6743 GCA_040003545.1 Pyrinomonadaceae bacterium
ATGAGCGACTCGAGGCATTGATGGCTGAAGATGGCATTACCAACTGCGGCAACGCCCAGAACTGCGTCAAGGTCTGCCCCATGAACATCCCGCTCACCCGGGCTATCTATGAAGAGAACCGCGAAACCGTGGTTCACGGATTGTTGGGTTGGCTGAGGAAATGAAGCAGCCCTAAACCGCATGACAAAGACTTGAATTACTGCCGAACTTAAATACCGAGCACGTTCACCAACTCCTGCACGGCCGCCGCGCTCTTCTGTAGCGCGATGCGTTCTTCCGCCGTCAGAGTAATCTCAATCACCTGCTCCAGCCCTCGGGCGCCCAGCTTGCAAGGCACGCCCACGTAAAGTCCATTGACGCCGTATTCGCCTTCCAGATAAGCCGCGCACGGGAGAATCTTTTTCTTGTCCTTCAGAATCGATTCCGTCATTTCTACTGCCGCGGCCGAAGGCGCGTAGTAGGCAGACCCGGTTTTAAGCAACGCGACGATCTCGGCTCCTCCGTTGGCGGTGCGTTTTACGATCGCGTCAATCTGATCTTTCGACAACAGTTCGGTCACCGGAATGCCCGCACAGGTTGAGTAGCGCGGCAGCGGCACCATCGTGTCGCCGTGGCCACCCAGGACGAAGGCTGTTACGTTCTCCACCGAGACATCCAGCGCTTCGGCAAGGAAGCAGCGCATGCGCGCCGAATCCAGCACACCTGCCATCCCAATCACTCGGTGCTTGGGGAAGCCGGAGCGCCGCAGCGCTACCTGGCACATGGCATCCAGCGGATTTGAAACGATAATCAGGATCGATTCAGGCGAACGCTTTACAATTTCATCAACGCACTTCGAAACGATATCCGCATTCGTCTTCAAGAGATCGTCGCGGCTCATACCCGGCTTTCGCGGCAGGCCCGCCGTAATTATGACGACGTCGGAGTCTTTGGTCTCGTCATATCCATTTGTGCCGGTGAGGCGCACATCAAAGCCTTCGATCGGGGCGGTCTCGGCGAGATCGAGCGCCTTGCCTTGCGGCACGCCTTCGACTATGTCCACCAGAACCACGTCGCCCAATTCTTTAGACGCCAGCCAGTGTGCCGCCGTGGCGCCGACATTGCCCGCGCCGACTACCGTAATCTTTTTTCGCGCACCCATCGATTCAGTCCTTTCGCGAAAGTGGCACAGGCTTCAGCCTGTGATGCTGCGTTTGTGTTTATTTGATCGAACACAAACTAAACTCTGTGCCACTGCATGCTGTGATTTGAAAGACTGCGAGTCTATCCGCGCGCGCGCGCGAGTGTCAAGAATTCAAACCTGGTGATCCAGGTTTCAAATTACGATGGCACCGCATTAATTTAAGGTAAGGCAATAAAACTTCAGGGTGGTCCGTCTCGTTATTTGGACTGCGTCACTTTGAAGGAGTCAAAAAACCTGGCGGTCTTCTCGGCAACTGTTGGAGAGTCGGAAGACTTCTGGCATATGTGTTCAAGAATATACACGCGCCTTCCGACGTCGTAGATTCTTGCGCGAATCACAAGATCCAAATCTGAATTCTTGGCCGCGACCTTTAACTCACGCCCTGGGTACCCTCCCAGGCTGATCGCCTCTTCACTCAGCAGCGTCCCTTTGACGGCCCCGACCGCTCCGTCTCGAGCCTTGTCCAACGAAAAGGCCATGTCTGGCGTGTAATCGAAGTAAATGAAACCGTAAATGCTGTCTGAGTCAGTCGCTTGAGCCATGTACTCTGTGAACTTTTCGCCGGTTGAACTGGAGGCCTCTTGTGAGCTGAGCTTGGGCTGTTGCGGTACGAGCGCACTATAACGGCCTTCTGCTGAGGTGTACCGCACCCACTCGGTGGTACTCTGAGAGCCCTCGGCGAGTGTAACCACTATCAACAAGAAACAAGCGGCAAAACATTTCTTCTGCATCGGGTTTCTCCGGGCAAAACTTCAAGACGATTGCGGCACTGGCTTTCTATACCGTCGCGGTAGGGGGAAGTCAAGAGGAAGTTTCAAAATCAAGATACCGCGTCACGTGCCCCTCGAAAGGGCGACAAAAGAAAGCCTCTGTTGTTATCATGCGCAGCCGTCACCTTTATGAAGCCGTCATGGCCGGAGCCTTCAGTTTGTAATGTCTTTACCGTCTTATGCGTTCCGACACAGACTGAAGTCTCCGGCCACTTCGGCGACAACCCAAATAAGGAGCCCAGCAAAATGTTGAAGAGTTTTCGTCTGCCTCGTCTGCTTTCTTTTCTCTCGCTGCTGCTCGCCGTAACCTGGATGACAACCGTCATCAATGGGCAGCAAACAACGCCCGCGTCACAGTCCGCGCAGAAAGAAACAGATCCTCTGAAGGCTCTTCAATGGCGCGCTATCGGTCCGTTTCGCGGTGGGCGTTCAACCGCCGTCACCGGGGTGGCGTCGCAGCCACTGGTCTTCTATTTTGGCGGCACGGGTGGCGGAGTGTGGAAGACGACAGATGGCGGGATCAATTGGGAACCCGTCACCGATGGTTCTGTTTTTGGGACCGGCTCCGTGGGGGCCATAGGTCTATCCGATTCGGATCCGAATACGGTCTACGTGGGCATGGGCGAGTCACCCATTCGCGGCAACGTTTCGCATGGTGATGGCGTTTACAAATCAACTGACGCCGGCAAGACGTGGAAGCGCGTGGGACTCGAAGACACGCGACAGATTTCGCGCATCCGGGTCCATCCGAAGAATCCGGACATCGTGTACGTGGCGGCACAGGGCCACGTTTGGGCAGCTAATCAGCAGCGCGGCGTGTTTCGCTCGAAAGATGGCGGCAAGACCTGGGAAAAAGTTCTGTTTCGCAGCGACAAAGCCGGCGCCTGTGATCTCATTATCGATCCAACGAATCCGAACAACATCTATGCGGGCTTCTGGGAAGTCTATCGCAAGCCCTGGACGCTGGAGAGCGGCGGAGCCGGCAGCGGCATCTTCAAGTCAACTGACGGCGGCGATACCTGGTCTGAAATAACTCGCAATGCGGGATTGCCCAGGGGCACAATCGGCATTGTCGGCATCACTGTTTCGCCGGCCAATCCTGATCGACTATGGGCGATTATCGAGGCAGAAGACGGTGGCGTATTTCGCTCTGATAACGGCGGCAAGACATGGACGAAGACTAACGAGCAGCGCAACCTGCGACAGCGTGCCTGGTACTATTCGCGCATTTATGCCGATTCAAAAAACGCGGACACCGTTTATGTCCTCAACACCGGTTTCTACAAATCTAACGATGGCGGTAAGAGTTTCACCTCCATCCCGGTGCCGCACGGCGACAATCATGATCTCTGGATCGCTCCGGAAGATCCGAACCGCATGATCAATAGTAACGATGGCGGCGCGAATGTTTCGTTCAATGGTGGCAAAAGCTGGAGCGAACAGGATCAACCCACAGCGCAGTTTTATCGCGTAGCGTTGGACAACGACTTTCCCTATCACGTTTATGGTGCGCAGCAGGACAATTCTACGGTCCGCATCGCCAGCCGCACTACCGGCGGCGGCATTACCCGTCAAGATTGGTTCGACGTTGGCGGTGGCGAATCAGGATGGATTGCCCCTTCGCCAAAGGATTCAGAGATTATCTTTGCCGGTTCATATGATGGGCTGATTACTCGCTACGATCATCACACCGATCAACTCCGCGATGTCAATCCCTATCCAAACAATCCTATGGGCTCGGGCGCGGACGCGCTGAAGTATCGCTTCCAGTGGAATTTTCCCATAGTTTTTTCGCCGAACGATCCGAATACCCTCTATGCCGGCGCGAACGTACTTTTCAAATCAACCAATGAAGGACAAACCTGGCAGGTCATCAGTCCTGATCTGACACGCAACGACAAAGCTAAACAACTTTCTTCGGGTGGCCCAATCACGAAAGACAACACCAGCATCGAGTATTACGACACAATCTTCACAGCGATAGAGTCGCCCGTTCAGGCCGGCACAATCTGGAGTGGTTCGGACGACGGTCTCGTCTATGTGACCCGAGACGGCGGAAAGGCGTGGGCCAATGTCACGCCTCCGAAAGAGATCATGCCCGAATGGATTCAAATAAATTCAATCGAGGCTTCGCCCCTGGATCCGGCAACGGCGTATGTCGCCGCTACGATGTACAAGTTTGACGACTACAGACCTTACCTTTACAAGACCAGCGACTATGGCCAGACCTGGAAAAAGATTACCAGCGGTATTCCCGACAACGCATTTACGCGCGTGGTCCGCGAAGATCCGAACAAGCGCGGTTTGCTTTACGCCGGCACCGAGACCGGCATGTACATGTCACTTGATGATGGTGCGAATTGGCAATCGATGCAGTTCAACCTTCCAGTCGTGCCGATAACCGATCTGGCGATACATAAGCGCGAACGGGAATTGGTTGCCGCAACGCAAGGCCGTTCGTTTTGGATCTTTGACGAGTTGCCGCTACTGCATCAGATGGCCGATGCCGGCCGCAACATTGTTTCGGAGACCCACCTCTTCAGGCCTAAAGACGCTTATCGCATGCCGGGCGGCGGCGGTTCCAGCCTGCCGGCTACAGCCACCATTGGGAAGAATCCCCCCAACGGAGTAGTCGTCTATTATTCATTAAAGACAAAACCGGCCAGCGATGTGGTGCTTGAATTTCTTGATGCCGCGGGCAAGTCGATTCGCAAGTTCACAGCGAAAGCACCGAAGCCACAACCCACTCCCGCGCCGGGCACGGCCCAGGTCCAGAGTCCTCCCGAACAACCGCAAGCTCCATCCGGCGAGGAATCTGAATCGTTCGGCAGGGGCGGAGCGCCGGCGCGTGTTACCACCGACGTGGGACTGAACCGGTTCGTATGGGATTTGCGCTACGCGGAGGCGGTGCGCTTTCCGGGAATGATCTTATGGGCCGGTGAGACGCGCGGGCCGCGCATCGCGCCGGGCAGTTATCAGGTAAGGCTAATCGTTGACGGCAAAACGATGACGGAACCTTTTGCAGTGAAGCCAGATCCGCGTCTGCAGACCACGCCCGCCGAATACGCCAGGCAACTCGACCTGTCGCTAAAGATTCGTGACAAGCTAAACGAAACGCACAATGCGATCATTCAGATTCGCGACGTACGCAAGCAAGTCGAGGATCTGCTGAAGCGGGTCAAAGATCAGCCCGGTGCCAAAGTCATAAGTGACGCCGGCTCAACTCTGAACAAGAACCTGACCAGCGTCGAGGAAGCGCTCTATCAAACGAAGAACCAAAGCAGCCAGGACCCTTTGAACTTCCCGATTCGGCTCAACAACAAACTAGCTGCGCTGGGAGGTGTGGTGATGGGTTCGGAAACGCCGCCAACAGATCAATCACTCGTCGTCTATGATGAAGTTGCCGGGCAGATTGATGCACAGTTACAAAGGCTGGCACAGCTTATGAAAACTGACGTACCGGCGTTCAACCAATTAGTGCACGATCAGAATGTTCCGGCAGTGGTGGTGAAGCCGCCGGCGACGGAGGGCCAGCCATAGTTCCAGGTGGCTCGAGTTGTGAAGATTCTCGAATTGCTTCGAAGAATGTTTCGTCGAGAGGGGTCGGACCGTGCTGAGTCCGAAATCGACGCGAGCGACGATGCTGATGTCGACCCCTACAATCCTTTCCCTGAGCCAGTCACAATCGAGATCAGGGACATCATCGACCTTCATACCATTCCGCCGCAGGACGTGAAACGCGTAGTCGAGGAATACCTGCGCGAGGCGCATAAAGCCGGCTTTCGCACGGTGCGGATCATTCACGGGAAAGGCATCGGGGTACAGCGAGAAATCGTGCGAACGATTCTAACGCGAACACCGTTCGTCGAAGGCTGCACCGACGCCCCGGCTGATGCGGGCGGTCTGGGAGCTACAATTGTGAAACTGACGGCGGGATGATCTAACTCGAGCTTCTTCTCAGCGATATCTGCCAATCGGCAGCGCTCCCTAACGGAGCACTACATGCCAATCCAGCCGCTTGCTCGGCATCCATTCTTCGGCTATGCTAATGCAGTTCGCTCAATAAGAACGCGTCCCCATTTACTCTCCCATACAATTTTGGTTCGCGATCCCCTGGCCCCCGCGGTTTGTGGGATGCGTACGCCGAAGATTGCCGCCATGTTTGGGCGGCCGAAAGAAGGAAAACAATATGAAAAAAATCATTTTGGCTTTAGTTATGGTGTTGCTGACTGCAAGTTTCGTGGCCGCCGATACTATCTACCTGCGCAACGGGACAGCCCTGCGCGGGACTGTGCTTGGCTACATCAACGGGCGGTTTGCTGTCCGCTTGACCGCCAGTGCGACCTTACCTGTTAATCCTGCCAACAATCGCACGCAGACTGGGGAATCCGCGTCCACCAGGACAGTTCCCGCGGGCGAAGTAGTTTTCCTGCGACCCCGCGACATCGATCGTATTGAGATTGAAGGTCGTTCGCTTGACGACGCGCGTTACCAAACGCATACGGTTGATGTTTCGCTTGGGCCAAACTGGATTGATAGCGGAGTGGACATCAGACGTGGCGAGCGCGTTAGGGTTGACTCGGCGGGAACGATTTATGCAGGCCGAATGCGTATCACTCCTGCCGGTTTGAGTACGCGCGATCAATACGCCCCGTTACCGCAAGCTGCCGAGGGAGTTTTAATCGGAGTAATCGGCAACGAGTCTGACGCGCCTATTATCGAGCTGGGCGCCAGCCGAGAATTTGTCGCCGACCGCGACGGTCGTCTCTATCTAACCGCTAACCGGAGCT
>JBDUCF010000146.1:0-6730 GCA_040003545.1 Pyrinomonadaceae bacterium
CCCTTTTGGTTTTCGAGAAGAAGAACTTTAATCAAATAAGGGCGGGGGCAGGCCCCCTTCCTGACTGCGGTTTCTTTAGTTGAGCTTGAAACTCTGGAGAATTCCGATTGGCTAATCCGAACGGCACTGGTGCTCCCAACGATTTCGCCTCGCTTGAGCGAGACGTCAACGCGCGCAGCGCTGGCTTGAAGAAGGAGTTGGGCCTGTTCGATCTTGTGCTGACGCAGGTAGTTTTTGTTGTCGGCACGGTCTGGGTGGGTTGGGCGGCTAAGCTGGGCCACTCGCAGATGGCCTTCTGGCTAATCGCGATTGTCACTTTCTATTTGCCACTTGCCGCTGTCGTGATTTTCCTCAATCGTCTGGCTCCGCTGGAAGGCGGCCTCTACCAATGGGCCAAAGTCGCTTTCAATGACTTCGTCGCCTTCATGGTGGCCTGGAATTTTTGGGTTTTCGGCATTCTGGTGATGTCAGGTATTGGATTAATCATTAAGAAGAACATTGCTTACGCGATTGGACCGCGGGCCGATTGGATGCACGAGAACAAGTGGATGACGACGGTGATTTGCGTCCTGCTGATGATTGGAGTTATCGCCGCGTCAAGGCGTGGCCTGGCGCTGGGGAAATGGGTCCAGAATTTCGGCGGCGCGATGCTGATTATAACTTTCGTTACTCTAATCCTGCTGCCACTCATTACGGCCGGCCGCGGGTCCCTGACAAACTACCATCCGTTTTCACTCAGCGTTCCACAGTTCAGCACCTACAACATCAACGTGTGCAGCAAGCTTGCGGTCGGTGCGCTTTCAGGCTTTGAATACATCGCGATTCTGGCGGGTGAATGTCGCGCGCCCGCGCGTAACATCAGCCGCTCAGTTATGATCTCTGCCCCGATTATTGCGCTGATGTTTATTCTCGGCACCGGTTCCGTGCTGGCCTTCGTTTCCCCGGACAAAGTCGATTTGATTGGTCCGATTCCTCAAGTGCTGAGCCTCGGTTTCAATTCGTTTGGCTGGGTGTCCACGCTGGTATCGATCACGATATTCGGCGTAGCCGCCCGGCAGATTGCCTTGATGAGTATTTACTTTGCGGGCAACACTCGTCTGCCGATGGTGGCCGGCTGGGACAACCTCCTGCCCGCGTGGTTTGCGCGATTGCACCGGCGCTATCAGACGCCGGTGAATTCGATTCTCGTCGTTGGGCTGGTTACGCTGGCGTTCAGTCTCGCGAGCCTGATCCGTGTTAGTGAGCAGGAAGCGTTTCAACTTCAGGACAATGCCGCCGGCGTGTTCTATGCTTTGATCTACATGGTGCTATTTGCCATTCCCATGGTGGCCATGAAGCGTTTCGGCGCCAGGGCTCCCTGGTGGCTCAAAGTCGCGTCAGCCTCAGGCTTTCTGATGTCCGTGATCTACGCTTTCTTTACAGCGTTTCCCATCATCGAGGTTCAGAGCCGCGCCTTGTTCGCCGCCAAGATAATTGCCGTCGTCGTCGTGGCAAATGCGATTGGCGCGGCGCTGTACACGGTACGCAGGGAGCCGGCCGCGCGAGATTAATTTGTCGAACTCACTCGCCGTCATTAACTGTTCACAACTCGTTACGCTTACCGGGCCCGCGCGTCCGCGGGTCGGCGCGGAGTTGCGCGATCTTTCGATCATCACAGACGGCGCAATGCTGGTGCGCGACGGGCTCATCGAGAAAGTTGGCGCGCGCGCTGAGATTGAACCGCTTATTGAGCAGGACTGTGGAGTGATTGATGCCGGCGGCCGGGTCGTACTGCCCGGATTCGTTGACGCCCACACGCATCCCGTCTTTGCGGGCACGCGCGTAAGCGAGTTTGAAGAACGGGCGAGCGGAACAACCTACCAGGAAATCGCTGCCCGCGGCGGGGGCATTCAAGCAACCGTAAATGCGACCCGCGCCGCCTCGCTTGACGAGCTGGTAACAGCCGGGAAGCGTTACGCTGAATGGTTTCTGCGCTGTGGTACCACGACCGTTGAAGCAAAATCCGGATACGGCCTTTCGCTTGAAGACGAGCTAAAGATTCTCCGCGCCGTCAAACGATTGAATGCTGAGACGCCGTTGCGTTACGTTCCCACGTTTCTCGGCGCGCACGACATTCCCGTCGAATTCCGGACCCGGCGCCGGGAATATGTCGCGCTGGTAATCGAAGAAATGCTGCCCCGCGTGGCTGAGGAAAAGCTGGCTGAATACTGCGACGTCTTCTGCGAAGAAAAAGTGTTCAGCATTGAAGAAGCACGGAGTGTTTTGTCGGCGGCGCGCCGCCACGGGTTGGGCCTGCGAATCCATGCAGACCAGTTGTCACACTCCGGCGCGGCAAAGCTGGCGGCTGAATTGGGAGCCACCACGGCGGATCATCTGGAGCAAACGGATGCAACCGGGATCGCGGCGTTGAAGTCCGCGGCAGTGCAACCCGTGCTGCTGCCGGGATCAGTTTACGCGCTGGGAGCGACGCGATACCCCGCCGCCCGCTCAATGATCGATGCGGGGCTCGCCGTAGTACTGGCGACAGATTTCAATCCCGGGTCGTCACCGACTCCTTCTATGCCGATGGTCATTTCGCTGGCCTCAACCCAAATGAAAATGAAGCCCGCCGAATCAATCACGGCAGCTACAATCAACGCGGCGTACTCGCTTGGACGCGGCGGCGAGATCGGCTCTCTGGAGTCAGGCAAGATTGCCGATTTTGTTATTTACGACTCGGGAGACTATCGCGATCTGGCTTATTTCTTCGGCATCGAGCAGGCGTGGAGAGTTTTCGTCAGTGGACGCACGGCGCATCCACTCGTGGAGAGGCAGTAGCCCGACCGTTAGGCAGGGGGAATCCCATAACGCGAATTATCGCGCCCTCCGTGACGGTAGGGCCACTGCCAAATTTTTCGATTGACGCTGCTATCCTTCTCTTTTATTATTGGGCTCAACACTGGAAAGGAGGTGATCAACAAGTATGAGTTCTTATCACAGTGAGGTGGCTGAGGCCTGACCTCTGGATTGATAATCACCATTTGTTAGGATTCTCGTCCAGATCGTCTTTGCTCAGAACTCTCTGGCTTTCGTCGCCCGTAATCAGAATATGACTGCGAAGCGAAGTAAGTGCCGGAGAGACTACAAGACCACGGGCCAATCCCAACAGTTCACCGGAAAGCCGCTTGCGCATCGCGGGCGGCTTTTCTCTTGCCTTGACTTACCAACGCACGTCTCGCTATAGACATTGAAGCCGCCGTGGATTTCCGGAACAGCTAAATCACGAGCAACGGATTTTCCGGGACTGAAGTGTCTTGATGGAAGCATTACCAGGTTCACCAGTCTTTTATGATCCGAAAGGCCGCCGCTGGCGGCGGGTTAAGCGCACTTATTTGGCCCTGGCGATTTGCGTCACGGCCATTACGGCAATCTTTATTGCCAGCGTCCTGGCTAATCCCCTGCTGCCGCATTTGAATCTGCGGCCCCTGCCAAACCTGCCGCATACTGCGGACATCAAGCTGCAACCGCTGACAACCACCCCGGCAAACGCTCGCGAGCAAAAAGCGAAACACGCACAAACGGAACTGCAAAAAGCCCTGGCGACGACTCGCGTGGTTCCCGCCCAACGGCGAGAGCTGATGCCTATCATTCCCGCGCCGTCCAACATCCCGGTGCCGGCCCCGGCAAGTTCCAACGGAAAGCAACTCGCCGTCGGTTTCTACATCAATTGGGATGAATCCAGCTTAGCGTCGCTCCGACGAAACCTGGACCATCTGGATTGGGTAGTGCCGCAATGGGTGCACATAGTTGATATTAAGAACGGCAGCAGTCCGATTGCCACGGATATCGATGCGCCGGCACTCAACCTGATTCGCCAACAGCGGCCGCAGATTTCCATCCTGCCGATGATCCAGAACCTGAACGACGAGCAATGGGAAAGCGAGCTGCTGACCCGTGCGGTAGCCGACGAGCCGGCTCGGCAAAATTTGATTGCGGCACTGGTTTCGTTTGTTGGACAGAACAAGTTTGCCGGTATCTGTGTTGATTTTGAAGAGCCGGCGAAAGAAATCCAGCCCAACCTGTTACTTTTCATGCAGGAGTTGCACGCAGCCTTTCAACCACGCGGCTGGACCGTCGCGCAGGCGGTGCCGTTCGATTCAGATCAATGGAATTACCGGGAATATGCGGCCGCGTCCGACTACCTGATGTTGATGGCCTACGACCAGCACTGGGCCAGCGGCAAGAATGGCGCGGGATCCGTGGCCGGGCAGGCCTGGTATGAACAACTCCTGGTCAGCCGCATGAAAGAACTCGACCCGGCAAAAACAATCATAGCGCTGGGCAATTACGGCTATGACTGGACAGCGGGATCCGATGATGTCAGCGAGGTTACCGTTCAGGAAGCCTTAATCTCGGCCCGGGATTCAGGCCCGGCGGAAATTAAATTCGATCCAGCCACTCAGAATCCACATTACGAATATGATGAAGATGACGGTTCCCATCACTCGGTTTGGTTTCTGGACGCCGTAACCGCCTACAACCAGATGCGCGCGGCCAGCGGTTATCATCCGGCGGGATTTGCCTTGTGGCGCCTGGGCTCGGAAGACCCTTCGGTATGGTCGGTTTTCGGATCGAACCAGATCGCCGCTTCGCCCGAACCTCTGCGCCGAATCCTTTATGGATACCAGGTGGATTTTGAAGGCACCGGAGAATTGTTAAGGGTTGCTTCACGACCACATGACGGCGCGCGCGATATCCAGGTTGATCCTTCCAGCGGGTTCATCACAACGGAGACTTACGACCCGAACAACATTCCCTCGTCCTACGTGATCGAAAGAGCGGGGGATCATCCCGGGCTAATCGCGCTGACATTTGACGATGGTCCTGATCCCCGCTGGACCCCGGCAATTCTCGACATACTGAAGCAGGAAAACGTTCCCGCAACCTTTTTTGTTATCGGCAAGTATGGCCAGGCCTATCCCGATCTGATGCGCCGGGAAATCAACGAAGGCCATGAAATCGGCAATCACACCTTCACGCATCCCAACCTTGGCGAAATCCCGGGGCGTATCACTGACCTCGAGCTCAACGCTACCCAGCGCCTGATTGAATCAGTTACCGGGCGCTCGACAGTTTTATTTCGGCCGCCATTCTTTGGTGACGCCGAAGCCGACAAGCCCGAAGAAGTTGAGCCCGCCTTTCGCGCCCAACAGATGGGCTACATCATGGTGGGTCTGCGTCTTGATCCTGATGACTGGCAGACGCCCGTCAACCCCGACGAGATCGTGAATCGCACGGTCGAACAAGCGATGAACACTGACCCCGACACCAGGGGACAGGTGGTGTTACTACACGATTCGGGCGGCGATCGATCGGCAACCGTGGCGGCGCTGCCACGCTTGATTCACGAACTGCGCGGGCGTGGTTTTCGTTTCGTCCTGGTGTCCGAGCTGGCTGGACTATCGCGCGATCAAGTGATGCCCATCCTGCCGCCCGGGCAGAGTGTTTACACCCGCACTGATGCGCTCGCGTTCTTTCTAATGTCCACCGGCGGTTGGCTTTTGCAATGGGCGTTTCTTATCGGCATTGGCCTTGGATTGGGAAGACTGCTCGTCGTCGGCGCCCTTGCTTTTGCCCAGTGGCTGCGCTCGAAAAACCGGAGACGTTCGCACGCCGGTAAAGATTATTCACCCATGGTCTCTGTGATCGTCCCGGCTTACAACGAAGAAGCGGTCATCGGAGAGACTATCCAGAGCTTGTTGAGATCCGCCTACGATCGTTATGAAATCGTGGTGGTGGATGACGGTTCAGAGGATCGAACCAGTGAAGTTGTGCGCGAAAAATTCTCCCCTGAGGCCCGAGTGCGGCTGTTTACTGAAAAGAACAAGGGCAAGGCCGTCGCGCTAAACACCGGCCTCACCCATGCCAACGGCGAAATCATCGTGGCCCTCGATGCTGACACGGTTTTTGCGCCGCAGACCATCGGCGCGCTGGCCCACCGTTTTCACGATCCGAAAATGGGAGCGTTAGCCGGCAATGCCAAGGTTGGCAATCGCATCAACATAGTCACGCGCTGGCAGGCGCTCGAATACATTACCGCGCAGAACATGGACCGGCGCGCTTTTGCCAGCTTGAATTGCATCACTGTCGTGCCGGGCGCCGTCGGCGCATGGCGGCGCGAGTTGCTGCAGCGCGTAGGGGGTTTCAGCTCCGACACCCTGGCTGAAGATCAGGACCTGACGCTCAGCATACGCAAACTGGGATACAACATCGGCTACGAAGAAGATGCGATCGCCTGGACCGAAGCGCCGGACACATTGAAGGGGCTGGCGCGGCAACGGCATCGTTGGGCCTATGGCACTTTGCAGTGCATGTGGAAACACCGCGACGCGCTTTTCAATCCGCGTTACGGCGCGCTGGGCTGGATCGCGATGCCGAACGTCTGGATTTTCCAGATACTCTTTCCACTGATTTCCCCCGTGATGGATCTGATGCTGGTCTATACGCTGCTGGCGGCAGGGCTGGAGCGCTGGCAGCAACCGGTCGGGTATTCGTTTACAAATCTGCGGCAGGTGCTCTTCTACTACGCCCTGTTCCTGGCCGTTGATTGGTGCGCCGCAGGTTTCGCATTTATCCTGGAGCGAAGCGAGCGCTGGCGTCTGCTGTGGTGGCTGTTCCTGCAACGCTTCTGCTACCGGCAGGTGATGTACTACGTGATGATCAAGTCAGTGGCCACGGCAACGCGCGGCGC
>JBDUCF010000147.1:0-6655 GCA_040003545.1 Pyrinomonadaceae bacterium
GCGCAGTTGCTGGAAGCATTTAGCGAAACAGAAACCCGTCAATGAGTTCTCAAAACTATAATTCGATCTTCTTTGCATCTCAGGTCATTCTTTTCCTGACGCCGCGGCCGCTCCACTCCTTCATCCGGCAATCCAGACGCGCCCTAATCACTTTTTCTCAGGAATGAGTTACGTCCAATCCACCTGGGGATGCATCGTGTGCCACTGGGTCGCACGCTCAAACGCCAGCGCCACGCGCAGCGGCGCGCCTTCATCGTAAAGCCTTCCCGTGAACATGATCGCTTGCGGTATTTTGTTGATAAAGCCGCAAGGCACACAGACCGCCGGGTGGCCGGTTAAATTTGTTACCAGCAGGCTGGCGCTGCCCGGCGCCGGCGAAACGAAGACGTCCCAGTTGGACATCAGCTTGTCCATCTCGCGCATTAGCAGCGTGCGCGCGCGCTGGGCGCGCAGATACTCGACAGCAGTGATGAAGCGGGAAGAACGAAACGTGTTGGGCCAATCCCCGGGATCCTGGCCCGACAACTGATTGACTCCGCCACTGCGCGTTAGATCGTCAAAGGCAGTCGCCGCCTCTGCAACCAGGATGATCCGCAAACTGGCGGTAGAAAACTTTGGCAACTCAATCGGCTGAAGATTTGCCCCGGCCTTTTTCAGAGCCTCCAAAGCTTCTGTGTACATGGCGCGGCGCTGCTCCATTTGCTGGCGCTGTTGATTGTTCGTGGGTTGAAAACCGGCCCCGTCAAATTCAGTCTTCAAATAACCAATACGCAGCTGGTCAAGCGGAGTGTCGGGCAACCAGTTGAATGGCGCAGCGCCAACCGTGAGATCTCGATCGTCAGGGCCGTAAATAGCATCAAGCGCCGCGGCGCAGTCCTCCACGCCGCGACAGATGGGCCCAATCTTGTCCATGGTCCAACTGAGTCCCATCGCGCCGTACCGGCTGACGCGGCCGTACGTTGGCCTGAGTCCGACTACACCGCAACGCGACGATGGTGAAACGATCGAGCCCAGTGTTTCGGTGCCGAGGGAAAACCCAACCAGGCCCGCCGAGGTTGCTGAGGCCGGACCGGCGGATGATCCGCTGGAACCGGCCTGGGTATCTTCGGGCTGCCAGGGATTGCGCGTTACTCCACCAAACCATTTTGGCCCCTGGGCCAGTGCGCCCATCGAGAGTTTCGCCACCAACACTGCACCGGTCGCGCGCAGCCGCTCAATCACTGTGGCATCGTAGTCGATCATTTGATCGCGATACGGCTCCGCGCCCCAGGTGGTGCGGATTCCTTTGGTGGCGAACAGATCTTTAGCGCCCCAGGGAATTCCGTGCAGCGGCCCGCGATACTTGCCGCGTTTTATTTCCTGCTCAGCGGCGGTGGCCTGGGCCAGCGCCAGGTCTTCGGTGACCGTAACGATGCAGTTCAGCTTTGGGCCATAGCGCTTCAGCCGCGCCAGGTACATTTTCGTCAGTTCAACCGGGGACAGCTTCTTTGTGCGAATCAACTCAGCCAGCTGCGGCACGGTCGCGAACGCGAGGTCCTCGACCGACTTGAACTGTGGGGCCGGTACTTTGCTCAGCTTGAACTTGATCGCGCGCGAATTGAATTTCTTTCCCGGCAGCGCGGGATGAAACGCAGTGGCGGGCTCAGTATCGAGCGGAATGTCGATCTTCCGGAGCGTTTCGTATCTTTCCAGGTTGGTGTTGACGTTGTTCAGGGCCATCGCTTCCTGCGCGTCGGTAAGCTCGATGCCTATCAACTTTTCGGTATTCCGCATCATCTCTTTCGTCACCCGTAAAGGCGTTGGTGAAGGCGACGGCATTGCTGTTGGCGAGGGGGATGGCGGTGGCGATGGAGAGGGTGTTTGGGCCGCCGCGTTCAACGGAAGACTTGCAGCCGCGACTCCAGCGGCGCCCAGGGCTGGAAGAAGCGCCACGAATGCGCGCCGGTCTATGTTATCGAGAACCTTTTCTCGTTTAGTGGGTGGAGTTGTTTTCTTCATAGCATCCTTAAGTTCTACCGGAAGATTTTCATGTTGAAGAACCTACAGTCACTCAATACGAATTAGCCACAGATCAGCACAGATAAACGCGGATCAGAAAACCCCTGGGATAACTACCTGAAGAACAGCTGCAGTCTTAACTGATTAGTCATCTTATCTGCGTTAATCTGTGGCTAATTCTTTCTCATTTTATCGAGTCGCCGTACTTCAGTTTCAGCAGCTTGGCTTTGCCCACCCGGTAAATGGTGACGACATAAAGATTGTCAAATTCAGTTTCAGGAATTACCGGAAGCTGCGGGCCACCCAGTGCGTTGATAATTTCCGGCACCGTGTTGTTGTGGCCCGACACGAGAACGACTTCACCGTTGTGCTGCGAACGGATCTGTCGCACCACTTCCGCGGAATTTTTTGAATTGACCTGGGTAACTGGTAGCCCCAGCTTGTCAGCCAAAGGCTTGACCGTTTGCTGCGTGCGTTTGTACTGCGTCGCGTAGATTGCTGCGATACCGGCGTCGCCAAGCATTCTGGCAATTTCCTGGGCCCGCGCCTGTCCCGCCGGACTCAGATCGGGATCAGGATTAGCCGGCTCGATATTTTTTTCAGCGTGCCGAATCAGAATGATAGTGGTAAGCGGCCGGTTGAAAGTAGAAAAGTAGCCGAAAACCAGGACGGCCCCCAGCAGGGCAAACAGCATTAGAAAAACCAGCGCGGTCTTCAAACCAGGGCGTCGTTCGGTCTGTTCTTCCGACATAGATGTGTTGTGTAACGCAGACTATTAGTTTGCGATTGGCCGCATACGATAGCACTCAGCGGCGCTGAATTCGAGGATTTTCCGCCACGTTCCCGCCCTCGTAGGTCATCAGCGGGCCGGATGCAAACAGAGGCGGAAGATGTTAGTCTATTGTGTAATCAAACTTCATAAAGTCGTTGGTATTCAGCCGGCGCCAGAGCGCGCTGCCTTTTCATTCGAGCGAGGTAATTGAGTTTGGCACAGCCCGCCGCAAACGATGTTTCCGAAATCATCGCCGAGAACTTTGGTGCGAATGCGACCTATGTAGAAGGAATGTTGGGCCGTTGGCGCAATGATCCGGCATCGGTTGATGAATCGTGGCGCGCCTACTTTGCAGAGTTGCTGGGCGAGCAGGCGGCGTCAGTCGCGCCGGAACCTGTAAAGGGCAGTGGCGTAACATTACCCCAGGCCGATGGCAGCGGCGCGGTAGCCGCGTCGAGCGGCGATGGACACAAATCGGCTGTCGGTGTTGGAGCAGCGAAAAGTCAGGCGCCAGCCGTCACGCCGAAGCCTGCGCCATCCCCACAAACGGCAGAGCCCCAAAAAATCACAGCGGCCGAAGCTATTCCCATTCGCGGGGCCGCGCTCAAGATCGTTGAGAACATGGAGGCCAGCCTCTCTGTTCCCACTGCTACGTCGCAACGGCGCATCCCCGTGAAGTTGTTGGACGAGAACCGTCGCATCATCAACAAGCATCTGCAGGAAAACAATGGCGGCAAGGCTTCATATACGCATTTGATTGCCTGGGCCATTCTGCGCGCGCTCCATGAGTTTCCCCAGCTCAATGACGGTTTCGACGAAGTTGATGGCAAGCCGGCGCGCCTACGCCGTGAAGCAGTGAACCTCGGCATTGCCATCGATCTGGAAAAGAAAGACGGCACGCGCACCCTGCTGGTGCCGAATATCAAAAACGCCGGCGCGCTCCGTTTCCCTGAATTCCTAAGAGCTTACGACAGCGTCATTAAGCAGGCGCGCGAGGGCAAACTTCAAATTTCTGACTTCCAGGGCACGACGATTTCGCTTACCAATCCCGGCACCATCGGCACCGTCGCCTCAACGCCGCGGCTGATGGCCGGCCAGTCAGTGATCATCGCCACTGGCGCCATCGAGTATCCGGCTGAGTACCAGGCGATGTCGCCGGAAGCTCTATCGCAGCTCGGCATCAGCAAGGCGATTACCATCAGCAGCACCTATGATCATCGCATCGTGCAGGGGGCCGAGTCGGGATCTTTCCTGGCGCGCGTTCATCAGTTGATAACCGGCGAACAGCGGTTCTACGACGACATCTTTGCCGATCTCGGAATTCCGCATCCACCTTTGCGCTGGGCAGTCGATCGGAATCCATTCCTGGCCGGCGCCGATGAGATGCGCGAGCAATCGATCAAGCAGGCGGCCGTCATCGAGCTAATTAATGCATACCGCGTACGCGGCCACCTGATTGCTGATATCGATCCGCTGCATGCGATGCCCCTTCTGGATCATCCGGAGCTGGACATACAAACCTACGGCCTTACGATCTGGGATCTGGATCGCGAGTTTATGACGGGCGGACTCGGTGGCGTTGAAAGCGCGAGCCTGCGCGAAATACTAGACCTGCTGCGCCGTGCTTATTGCGGCAAGGTCGGCATTGAGTACCGCCATATTCAGAGCAAAGACGAAAAGCGCTGGCTGCGCGAACAGATCCGGCGCGAGTTTGTTAGTCCTGAGCCGGTACCGGTCGAAATCAAGAAGCAGATACTTTGGAAGCTGATCTCGGCGGAACAGTTCGAGAGATTTCTGCATACAAAGTACCTGGGCCAGAAGCGATTTTCGCTGGAGGGATGCGAAACAATCATTCCTTTGCTCGATCAATTGATCGAAGGCGCCGCCGCTCGCGGCGTAGATGACATTACGCTCGGCATGGCCCACCGCGGTCGCTTGAATGTGCTGGCAAATGTCATCGGGAATTTCTGCGAACGCATCTTCACGTCGTTCGAAGGCTCCGTTCACCCGGCATTCCCGGCCGATGAAGGCGACGTGAAATATCACCAGGGCGCAGTGGGCGAGCGCGAGACTGCCGGGGGGCGGAAGGTCAAGCTAACGCTGTCGCCGAATCCCAGCCATCTGGAGTTCGTCGATCCGGTAGTGGAGGGCATGGTGCGCGCAAAGCAGGACGAGTTGTGCGGCGCAAATATGCCCCGCGAAGAAGCAATGGATCACGCGCTGCCCGTGCTGCTGCATGGTGACGCGGCATTTGCCGGCCAGGGCATTGTTATGGAAACCCTGAACCTGGCCCAGTTAAAAGGCTATCGTACTGGCGGCACTATTCACATCATCATCAATAATCAGATTGGCTTTACGACTTCGCCGCAAGAGGGTCGCTCGACAATCTATTCGACGGACGTTGCGCGCATGACGCAGTTGCCTATCTTTCATATTAACGGCGACGATCCAGAAGCCGCTTATCGCACCCTGCGCATCTCGCTGAGTTACCGGCAGGAGTTCAACAAAGACGTGGTGCTCGACGTGGTGGGGTTCCGGAAACTGGGCCACAACGAAACCGACGAGCCCAGCTACACGCAGCCGCTGATGTACGCCCGCGTGAAGGCCCACCCTGGGGTGCGCACCAAGTACGCGCAGCGCTTGATTCGTGAAGGTGTGGTTGATGAGGCCGGCGTCCAGCAGTTAATCGAAGAGCGTGTGAAGCGATTCGAAGATGCGTTGACGCGCGCGAAGGCAGTAGCGGCGCAGCAGAAGCCGGCCCAGACTTTATCGCCGCCCGCGGCAGAGCCCGATGGTTCCGAAACAATTGAAACCGGAGTTGACGCGACCACAGTCAGGCAGATAGCTCAACAGATCGCCATCGTGCCCGATGGCTTCAATATCAATCCGAAAATGGTCGGGCAGTTGGCGCGCCGCGCCAA
This sequence comes from Pyrinomonadaceae bacterium, assembly GCA_040003545.1. GTDB lineage: Bacteria > Acidobacteriota > Blastocatellia > Pyrinomonadales > Pyrinomonadaceae > DASXRU01. The sequence continues at coordinate 5,692 of JBDUCF010000147.1, forward strand.
AATGGGCGAGGGCACAGCGCCGCTCGACTGGGCTTTTGCTGAAGCCGCCGCGTTCGGTTCGCTGGTGCTCGAAGGCACGCAGGTGCGTCTGAGCGGGCAGGATTCGGGCCGTGGCACGTTCAGCCAGCGTCATGCAGTCCTGTATGACACCCAGACCGGCCAGACGTGGGCGCCGCTTGCCAAACTTTCTTCGGACAAGAATCCGCAAGCCCGATTTGAAGTTTTCGATAGCTCGCTTTCGGAGGAAGGCGTGCTCGGCTTCGAGTATGGCTACTCAGTCATCGCCAAAGAGGCGCTGGTAATGTGGGAAGCTCAATTTGGAGACTTTGCGAACGGCGCGCAGGTGATCATCGATCAGTACATCGCGGCGAGTGAAGACAAATGGAAACAGACTTCGCGGCTGGTGATGTTGCTGCCGCACAGTTACGAAGGCCAGGGCCCGGAACATTCAAGCGCGCGCCTGGAGCGCTACCTGCAGCTCTGCGCGGAAAATAATTTGCAGGTTTGCTATCCATCAACGCCAGCTCAGTATTTCCATCTGCTGCGGCGACAGGTGCGGCCCGGATTCGAGCGCCCTCTAATCGTCATGACGCCGAAGAGTTTGTTGCGCCTGCCCGCGGCGGGTTCGAGCGTGGCTGATCTGACCGGCGGCGGATTTCAACCTCTGTTGGACGATGTCGAAATCAAGAATCGGGAGCAAGTCACGCGCCTGGTGTTCTGCAGCGGCAAAGTCTTCTACGACCTGAACGAGGCGCGAAAAAAGTCCGGAGAAGAGCGCGTCGCAATAATTCGGCTCGAACAATTTTATCCGTTTCCGCAAACACGCGTGCGCGAGATCATTGCGAGCTTTCCCAATGTCGCGGAAATGGTTTGGGTTCAGGAGGAGCCGAAGAACATGGGCGGCTGGACTTTCGTGGAGCCTCGGCTGGAAAACCTCCTGCCCCGTTGTGACCGTCCACGCTAT
>JBDUCF010000148.1:0-6596 GCA_040003545.1 Pyrinomonadaceae bacterium
GACTGCAAGTCTTCTCAGTTGAGCTGATACTTCAAGGTTTGACTCAACACTATTCACTTGCAGTTAGGAAGGTGGGCTTGCCCCCGCTCCATCTTTCAGAGCCCTCCCTTACGGGCTTCTGTTCACCCAGGCGTGACCCCAAGCTGCCAGAACAGAAAACTAAGCGTATCCGTCAGGTCGTCAATCTGTTTGCTTAACGGCTGCCCGCCAGAATGGCCTGCCTTGGTATCGTAGTGCAAAAGAATCGGCCGATCGGATCCATTTGCCGCTTGCAATAGAGCCGTCATCTTGCGGGCGTGCAGCGGCGCCACCCTGGTGTCTGAATCTCCGGTGACGAGAAGGACCGCCGGGTACTTTGTGCCGGGCCGCACGTTGTGATACGGCGAGTATTTGTAGATGTAGGGGAATTGTTTCGGATCCTCGGCCGACCCGTATTCCGTGGTCCAGTATTTCGCCACCAGAAACTTGTCGTACCGCACCATGTCGAGCAAGGGGTAGGAACAAACTACGGCCTGATAGAGATCGGGTCGCTGGGTCAGTGCCGCGCCCACCAGCAGGCCGCCATTCGATCCCCCGGAGATTGCCAGCCTCGATCGGTTCGTATACTTGTTCTTGATCAGCCATTCAGCCGCGCCGATGAAATCGTCAAAGACGTTTTGCTTGTTCTCGAACATTCCCGCCTTGTGCCACTTCTCGCCGAATTCCCCGCCACCGCGCAGGTTAGGTTGCGCAAACACGCCGCCATTCTCGGCCCAGTAAGCAGCTATGCCGGAGAACGAGGGCGATAACCGTAGATTGAATCCGCCATAACCCGTCAGGAACGTGGGTCGATTGCCATCCAGCTTCATGCCTTTCTTATAGACGAGGAACATCGGTATCTTTGTGCCGTCTTTCGACGGATACCAAACTTGTTTAGTTTCGATCTCGGCACTGTTAACGGGAACGTTCAGGCGGGCCCAAACTTCCTGTTTGCCAGTGGACGGAATGTAGCGGTAGATCGTGGGAGGTTGGCCGAACGAGCTAAAAGAATAAAAGGCCTCGTCGCGATCCTGGCGGCCGGCCATGCCTCCCGATGTGCCGATCATGGGAAAGGAAATCTCGCGCACGAACTTGCCGGAGGGCTCAAAGACCTTCACGTGGGTGCTGACATTCTCCAGATAGTTAACAAAAACTTTTCCGCCCACGATCGAAGAACTGTTAATAACGGAAGCACCCTCAGGAACCACCACGCGCCAGTTCTCGGGCGCGGGGTTTCGCAGATCGATAGCAATCACTCGCCGGTTTGGCGCCTGATAGTTTGTCGTAGCATAAAGATGGTCGCCGATGATGTCGCCGCCAAACGACGCTTTCATATCCTTGACGATCGTCGTTATCGGGCTCTCGGTTTTTAAGTCCTTGAAATATATGTCAGTGTTATCGCCGCTCGATCCGTGGAAGACGTACAACAGAAGATAGCGGCCGTCCTGGGACAAGTCAGGAGCAACGGTGTCGGTGAAACCGTAGCCTTCGCCGAAGATCATCTTGTCTTCGGCCTGGGGTGTGCCCATCGCGTGATAGTAAACGCGCGACACCGTTCGCTTCTCGCCGGCAGGATAGATAGCTTTGGAATAGTAGATGCCGCTCTTGTCGGGCAGCATCTGAAATCCTGAATAGCGCGCTTCGGCCATCTGGTCAGGCAAGTCCTTACGCGAATCAAGATCCATTAGCCGGATCGCCGTTTCATCTTTGCCGCCCTGGCGCACGTTGTAGACGAGCCACTTTCCATCGTCGGAAACATCGACGATGCCGGCCGAGGAAGTTTGATCGGCGCTCATCTTGTTTGGATCGAGCAGGACTTCGTCCTGGCCTTTCAGTCCCTGGCGCATGTAGATGACCGACTGATTCTGCGTGGGCAGTCGCTTGGAGAAGAAATAGCGATCGCCGCGGGCCGTCGGGATACCGATGACGTCGATCTTCAGCAATTGCTCCAGCCGTTTGTGGATGGCCTCGCGCCCGGGTAGCGATCCGATTATCGACTGGCTGTAGCGGTTTTGTTCGTCAATCCAGGCGCGTGTCTCCGGACTGTCCTGATCCTCGAGCCAGCGATAGGGATCCGCGACTGTGACGCCGTGCAGCGTTTCGGTAACGTTATCGACGCGCGTCTTTGGCGGCGGCGGCTTGATCAACGCCCGCTGAGCGGAGGTGACGAAGCTGGTCTGGTAAACTAGACCGGCTACCAGCAAAAGAACGGGCAAAATGAAATTGTTACGTTTGGATCGCATTGGTGTCTCTCCCGAAAAGAAGTAGCTACATCATGGCAAACCTGCAGTCGGCCAGGGGCCTGCCCCCGCACCCCCTAGACTGAGCGCTGATACTACATCGGTAGTACAGACCGGGGGCAGGCCCCCTTCCTGACTGCGGTTTGGTTAGTTGAGACTTTCGCCCCAGAGATAGGCTGCTGTCAATACTCACTGAACGGCGCGCAAGCTTATCACGACTGATTTCGAAGCTGGAGTGTTGCTCTTGTCAGCCACGCTGCCGATCGGCACCAAAACATTTGCTTCGGGAAAGTAGGTGGCCGCGCAGCGACGCGGAATATTGTATGGCACGACTGCGAAGTGCCGCGCGGTTCTTTCGCCATCCGAAAAATGACTGATCAGATCGACGTCCTGTCCCTGGCGCAGTCCCGCTTCCTGAATATCGATGGGGTTAAGCAGAACTACGCGGCGGGCGGCTCTTATGCCCCGATAGCGATCGTCCAGTCCATAGATCGTGGTATTGAACTGATCGTGGCTACGCATGGTCAGCATTAGAAACTGGCCCGGTTGCAAATCATGCCGGGGCAGATCGTGAACCGTGAACTGGGCGCGCCCGTCGGATGTCTTGAATTCACGATCGCGGGCCTCATTGGGCAGATAGAATCCTCCGGGTTGTTGGACGCGTTTATTGTAGTCTTCAAATCCGAGCACCACGCGCTCGATGGCATCGCGAATGCGATCGTAGTCGGCAACCAGATCCTCCCATTCAACCGTCGTGCGTTCGCCAAGGGTAGCGCGCGCCAGCCGGGCAACAATCGCCGGCTCGCTTAGCAGATGATCGGATGCCGGCGCCAGCTTGCCGCGCGAAGTCTGCACCACACCCATAGAGTTCTCCGTGCTTACGAACTGCGGGCCGCTCGCCTGCACATCAATTTCCGTCCGCCCCAGACATGGCAGGATCAGGGCCTGCTTGCCGGTAATCAAATGTCCGCGGTGAAGTTTTGTTGACACCTGAACCGTCAGACGGCAGCGGCGCAGCGCGTCGGCGGTGTACTCCGTGTCAGGAGTGGCGGAAAGAAAATTTCCTCCGAGCGCGAAGAAAACTTTAGCCCGGCCGTCATGCATTGCCCTGATTGAGTTCACAGTATCGAACCCGTGTTTGCGGGGTGGCGCGAAACTGAATTGTTCGCCCAGCCGGTTCAGGAAACCATCTTTCGGCTGCTCCCAGATGCCCATCGTGCGATCGCCCTGCACGTTGCTATGTCCACGCACGGGGCAGAGACCTGCGCCCGGCTTGCCAATTTGCCCGCGTAGCAACATCAGATTCACGATCTCCTGGATGTTGGCCACCGCATTCTTGTGTTGCGTCAGACCCATGGCCCAGCAAAAGATCGTTCGCTCAGACGTCACAAAAATATTTGCTGCGTCTTCGATCAAGCCGAGGGGCACCCCACCCTGCTCGAGTATTTCGCCCCACTTTGATTCGTCCAGTGCGGCTCTGAACTCTGTGAACCCGCTGGTGTGCTGCTTGATGAACTCGTGATCTAAAACGCTGCCCGGGCGCTGCTCTTCGGCTTCGATCACCTTCTTCATGATGCCCTTCAGCAGAGCCACGTCGCCATTGATGCGCACCTGGAGAAACAGATCGGCCAGCGTCGTGCCCCCACCCAGAAAGCCAATAACTTCCTGCGGATGTTTGAAGCGAGTCATTCCGGTTTCAGGCAGGGGGTTGATGTGGACCAACTTGCAGCCGCGACGTTTTGCCCGCTGCAAGCTGGTCAGCATCCGCGGATGGTTTGTGCCCGGGTTCTGGCCAATAACAAAGATTGCGTCGGCCAGATCGAAATCCGCCAGGGTCACTGTTCCCTTTCCTACCCCAATCGTCTCGACCAGGGCGGTGCCGCTTGATTCATGACACATGTTGGAGCAATCGGGCAGATTGTTAGTCCCGAACTGCCGCACGAAAAGCTGGTAAAGGAAGGCGGCTTCATTGCTGGTGCGACCGGAGGTGTAAAAGATTGCTTCATCGGGTGATGCCAACGAATTCAGTTCTCTGGCAATCATCGCGAAAGCTTCATCCCAATCGATTGGCTCATAATGCGCAAAGCCCTCGCGCAAAACCATCGGCCCGGTAAGGCGTCCCTGGTTGTTAAGCCAGTAATCAGACTGGCCGGAAAGATCGCTCAAGCTCCATCGCTGAAAAAACTCCGGTGTGATGCGGCTGGTGGTGGCTTCGTCAGCTACATGCTTTGCGCCCTCCTCGCAAAACTCAAAATGCGAGCGCTCGCCGTCGGGCTCCGGCCAGGCACATCCGGGGCAATCAAATTCCCCTTTTTGATTCAGGCGTAGCAACGTACGCGTGCCGCGCACGGCGCCCATCTCGCCCCAGGCGTGCTTGACGGTCGCAATAATTGAAGGAAGCCCGCCGGCAACTTTGCTGATGGGTTTGATCTGGACAGGATTTGTTTCTTCGGGAGGCTGAGCGCTGCGCTGGGGTTCTTGTTTCTCGCGGGCCATCTCGTCTATCTCAAATCTGTCTTTCTCGCGTTTGTATCCCGTGGCTAATCGCGGTTACCGTTCACAATGTGAACCGGTTGTCCCACAGCCAGTCTTCCCGTCTGAAGCACGCGCGCATAAACGCGCGACCAGCCGGGATTCACTTTTTGCGAAATGCGTATGAACTTTCCCTCGCTGAATGAAGCGGTAATGGAATCGCACGGTGAAGTGTACGAAGCGACTTCAATCAGCGCCTCATCGCCGAGCTCCAGGCGCATCCCCGGTCCCAGGGCGCCCCAGTCAATTCCCGCCAGGGTCACGTTTTCACCCACCGCGCCGGGAAAGATCGGATGGCCTTCGCGCTGCAACTCGAGGATGCGTTCCAGCGAGTAAAGGCAAAGGGCGCGCTCCGGTCCCCCATGAATGTCGGTAAACTTCTGCACGTCGCCCATCAACCCCGTCGTCGTCAGAATCGCTTCGCGCACCGCCAGCTTGGGCACACCACCCGGCGACGTGTTGAGTTGAAATATTCGTCCCGGCATGGCTTAGTCTTACCTAAAGTGCTCGCCTAATGCAATTTTGAGTAGCGTCGAACTTTGAAGCGCTTCATCACTTAGAACTCAAAACCATTTGACTTACTTTTCACCTTAGCTTAAAAGCTTCTTCTACCTTGCAACAATTACTGGCAAAACGGCGGCGCCATTACGCCGGAATTCAGATCTGAAACATAGAGGAACATGAAATGACTCGCTACCTGCCCGTTCGCTCCATGCTTTTTCCGGCGCTTCTGTTTGCGGCGCTTCTGATTGCTGCGGCCAGTGTTTCGACCAGCGCCCAAGTCAAACTCGTACGCGACCCGGCCCAGCCTATCGATGAGGAATACACCAGGAAAATTCGCGAGTACACGACCGAGTCGTTCTTCAATTCTCCTTTGACTGACTATTTGCCGGCGTCGGCAACGGTGCCGACACCGAAAGCCGTGCTCGGCGATGTTGCGGGGGCGCCCGGCAAGCTGCCGTACTCTGCAGAGGTCTATCGCTACATGCGCATGCTGGAAAAGGCCACCCCACGGGTCAAAGTCTTTTCCATCGGCACAACTGAAGAGGGCCGCGAGATGATCGCGGTGGCCATTGCTTCCGAAAGCTTGCTGGCAAAGCTCGACGAAAACCGCGCCCGGCTGGCTAAACTCGCCGACCCGCGGACGATCAAAATGGATGACGCCGCAGCCGACCGGCTGGTCGAATCCTCGTTTCCCATCTACTACATAACCGGTACAATTCATTCTCCTGAAACCGGCGCACCCACCGCGCTCATGGAGTTGGCCTACCGGCTGGCCGTGGACGATAGCCCGTACATAAAAGCCATTCGCGACGGCATGGTCACGCTAATCACGCCGGTGGTCGAAGCCGATGGCCGCGACCGCATGGTGGACGTTTACAACTGGCACCTGGCGCATCCGAATGATAACTGGCCCCCACTAATCTACTGGGGCCATTACGTGGCGCATGACAACAATCGCGACGCGATTGGGCTGTCGCTGAAACTGACGCGCAATGTTCTGAACGCTTTTACCGGCTGGAAAGCGCAGGTGCTGCACGACCTGCATGAGTCTGTCCCTTACCTTTACGACAACACTATCGGCGATGGCCCATACAACGCCTGGCTCGATCCGATACTGACCGACGAATGGCAGATGATTGGTTGGAATAACGTTTCGGAGATGACAAAGTTCGGCATGCCCGGCGTCTTCGCGCATGGCACATTCGACACCTGGTCTCCGGGCTACTTGATGTTCATTGCCGCCACGCATAACGGCATCAGCCGGCTTTATGAAACGTTTGGCAATGGCGGCGCCGACACACT
>JBDUCF010000149.1:0-6553 GCA_040003545.1 Pyrinomonadaceae bacterium
CTCGGCCGCTGACGTCTTGCTATTACCGTCTGAGCAGGAGTCGTTCGGTCTTGCCGCGCTCGAAGCAATGGCCTGTGAAGTCCCGGTGATTGCCTCGCGAGTCGGGGGCGTGCCTGAGGTCGTCACGGATGGCGAGACCGGTTTTCTCAGCCAGGTAGGGGACGTGGAAAATATGGCTGAGGACGCGGCCCGTTTGTTAACTGACGTAAAGTTGAGACGCGAGATGGGCAAACGCGCGCGCGAGTCTGCGCTGTCGCGCTACCGAACAGATATTGTGATCCCCCAATACATAGAGTTTTACGAGCGAGTCCTCCGAAAGACTTCGGGAGCAGTTTAGATGAAAAGAACGTGCCTCATCATTGCACTTACTCTTCAACTCACGTTATCAGGTTTTGGACAGCAGCAAGATCCGAAGAAACAGAGTCAACAGCTTCCAGGAGCTGATTGGCAACAACCTAAGCGGCAGTCCGCCGAAGATGTGGTCCGGATTTCCACGAACCTTGTTCAGGTCGATCCGATGATCACGGATAGTAAGGGAAAGCAGGTTACTGACCTGCGAGCGGACGAAGTGCAGATTCTGGAAGACGGCACGCCGCAAAGCATTACCAACTTTTCTTACATCGCGCTTGATTCAACAGAGACGTCTCGACCCGCGGCGCCGGCAAAACCTGGGGATAAAAATGCGCCACCTCTCCCGGCTGTTCATCTCAAACCCGAGCAAGTACGTCGAACGACGGCGCTGGTAGTTGATGACATTGGTCTTTCCTTCGAAAGCGCCTATTACGTTCGCCGGGCACTTAAGAAGTTTCTTGACCAGCAGATGCAGCCTGACGACCTGATAGCGATCATTCGCACAGGCGGCGGCATAGGCGCGTTACAGCAGTTCACCTCTGATAAGCGGCAACTGTATGCGGCAGTAGAAAAGGTGAAATGGAACCCTTCGGGACGCGGCGGGGTTAGCGCGTTCGCGCCGACAGAGAGCAATCCCGTGGGGCAGGAATCCCCTGAAGTTGGTGGCACAACAGCTAGAGAAGACCTCGATCAATTTCGCGAAGATATTTTCGCCGTCGGGACTCTTGGCGCGCTTAATTACATAGTGCGTGGTTTACGTGAACTACCGGGGCGCAAGTCGGCTGTGCTGATCTCGGACGGGTTCAAGATATTCAGCAGGTCAGACCCCGAGGGCAGCGAACGAATTCTGATGGCGCTGCGCAGACTCATCGATTTGGCCAATCGGGCTTCCGTGGTCATCTATACCATAGATGCTCGTGGCTTGCAGACTCTTGGACTGACGGCCGCCGACTCCACATCGGGAATGAGCTCCGAACAGGTCGAACAGAGTTTAAGTGATCGTCGAGCAGACTTCTCTGAGTCGCAGAATGGTCTGGATTATCTGGCCCGGCAGACCGGCGGATTGGCCTTTCGCAACAATAACGACCTTAATGCAGGCATCAAGCGCGTCATTGACGATCAGCAAGGCTACTACCTGATCGGATACCGGCCGGACGAAGCAACGTTTGACAAAGTATCCGGGCGCCGAAAGTTTCATAAGCTCAGTCTCAAGATTACGCGGCCAGGCAAGTTTAATGTGCGAATGCGAAATGGCTTCTATGGCATCACTGACGAAGAAGCCAAGTCCGCGCCGCAAACCCGATCTCAACAACTTTTTAGTGCAATCACTTCGCCCTTCGGGTCGGCAGGCGTGCATGTCCAGCTGACTTCGCTGTTTGCCAACGATCCAAAGTTGGGTTCAGTCATGCGCTCCATGGTTCACGTGAAGGGGCGAGACCTGACTTTTACCGACGCACCAGACGGTTGGCACAAAGCCGTCTTCGATATTCTCGCCATAACCTTCGGCGATAACGGAGTGGTCGTCGATCAAATCGGCCGCACGCATACAATGCAGATTAGAGGTAAAACCTACGAGCGCGTTCTCAATGACGGCTTTATCTACAATTTAACTGTCCCGATCAAGAAGGCGGGAGCTTATCAACTTCGCACGGCCCTGCGAGATGTTCCATCTGAGCGGGTGGGCTCCGCCAGCCAGTTTATTGAAGTGCCGGACGTGAAGAAAAACCGGTTGGCGCTTTCGGGCATCCTGGTGAGGGGAGTGCCGCCCCACTTGCTCCAGAAAAATGGAAGCGGAACGGCTCAACAAAAAGATTCAGACGACTCGGCTGACGAATCGGATCTCAACGTCAGCGCGGCCGTGCGGCAGTTCAAGCATGGGCTGATCATGGAGTATGCGTTAGTTATCTATAACGCACAGCTTGACAAGGCAGCGGGAAAGCCACAGTTGCAGGCTCAGGTAAGGATGTTTCTTAATGGTCAGCAAGTGTTTGCCGGAAAAGAAACCCCGTACGACGCGAGTAATCAACGCGATCTGAAGCGACTTGGGCTGGGAGGGGCAATCCAACTGGGCTTTGCCATGGTGCCCGGCGAATACGTTCTTCAGGTAATTGTCACTGACCCTCTGGCGAAAGAGAAGTATCGCGTCGCGAGTCAGTGGATCGATTTTGAGATCGTTAAATAGGGAATAATAGGACCTGGACGACCTATATGACCGATAGGACCCGTAGCCCCCTCTCCATCATCATCGGCACGGCCGGCCACATCGATCACGGCAAAAGCTCCCTGGTCCAGGCTTTAACCGGAAAAGATCCGGACCGTTTACCGGAAGAAAAACGCCGCGGCATTACCATTGATCTGGGTTTCGCAGATCTGGATTTAGGCGATGTTCGAGTCGGCTTTGTTGATGTGCCCGGTCACGAGCGCTTTGTTAAGAATATGCTCGCGGGAGTGCACGGAATTGACGCTGTCGCGCTGGTGATAGCGGCCGATGAGGGCGTGATGCCTCAAACACGCGAGCACTTCGATATCTGCCGGCTGCTCAATGTGCGGCGGGGTCTAGTAGTAATCACGAAAGCGGATCTGGTTGAGGAGGAACTGCTCGCTCTGGTGCGCGGAGAAGCCGAAGAGCTGGTCGCCGGTTCCTTTCTCGAAGGAGTTCCGACTCTGCCTGTTAGTGCGCGAACAGGAGAAGGTCTCGAAGAGTTGCGCTCGGCGATTCGTCAAATCGCCCGCGAGACTCCGATGCGTTCGTCTGACTCTGTTACCCGGCTGCCAATCGATCGTGCCTTCACGATGAAGGGCTTTGGAGCGGTGGTTACCGGCACACTGGTTTCGGGTGAAATAGCAGAGGCTGATGAGCTCGAGTTGCTGCCGGTTGGGATGCGCGTGCGTGCGCGGGGCGTGCAGGTTCATGGTGCTTCGGTTCGTGGAGCACAGTCAGGCCAGCGAACAGCGGTGAATTTGGCTGGAGTGGATGCGTCCTCCATCGAACGAGGAATGGTCCTGGCAGGGGTCGGACGATTACGCCCAGTCCAGATTATTGATGTTCAGCTTGAGATGTTGCGGAGTGCTCCACGGGCCATTCGCACACGGTCGCGTGTGCGAGTCCATATTGGCTCGGCCGAGGTGCTGGGTCGAGTAAGGGTCCTGGACAATCGTGGCGAGATACCGCCGGGTGAGACTGGCTTTGCACAGTTACGGCTCGAGAGCCCTGTTATTGCTTTGCACGACGAGCGTTTTGTTGTGCGATCGTATTCGCCTTCTGAAACCATCGCGGGCGGCCTGGTTCTGGATCCTTTCGCCAGCAAGCACCGTGGCAAGGAACTGGCTAAGATCCATGAGCGTCTTCGTGGGTTAATGGATTCGCAGCGTCCGGTCAGGCTGGCCACGTTCGTCGCGTCTTCTGGAGACGCTGGACTGAGGATCCGGGATATGGCCGCCCGAACTGGCTGGAACGATGCCGTGTTATCCGGCGTTGCGACGAAGGCCAAACAGGAGGGAACGCTCGTTGAGGCTGATGGGGTATTTATCTCCCGGGAAAACTTTGAACGACTCTCTCGATCGGCGGTTGAAGAGGTCAGATCTCATCACCAGCGTGAACCACTCTCACGCGGCCTGGCGCGCGAGACCTTGCGGGAGCGCCTCTTTGCTCAGGTAGCTCCTGAAGTGTTTCGGTTGGTAATCGCGTGCCTCGAAAAGGGCGGAGCGCTGGCGACAGACAAGGATCTAGTGCGTGTTAGGGAACACACCCTGGAACTTTCGCCGGCAGATGCCCAACTTCGGGAGAGACTGGCCGCGTTTTATGAGAAGGCCGGGCTTGAAGCACCTTCGCTTGACCATGCCTTTGCCGATGCTGGGGTCACGACGGCCGGGCGCGCCCATGGTAGAAAGATTCTGCAGCTCCTCATCGATGATGGAACTCTGGTGCGAGTGCAAGCCGAGATGTTCATTCATCTGCGGGCGCTGGGTCACCTGAAAGGCCTGTTGCGAACCTATGCTGCGGAACACGAGCCGGAGAGGCTGATCGATGTGGGAACGTTTAAGGATCTCGCCGCCGTTTCACGTAAGTATGCAATTCCGTTGCTCGAATATCTTGATCGTGAACACCTCACCCGGCGCGCCGGCGACAAAAGGATCATTGTTTAGCTGATAAATAATTCCCGCATGGCCAGGTCGCATTTTAGAGTTTCCATTCTTGAGGATTCGCTCGGGTGTGAAACACTTGCGTTCCTGGAGGGGCGGCGTTAACATGCACCCAAATCGCGTTTCGGCTTTTTCCCTTCAACCTTCATAGCGACTCATTGGCCGGAGGTAAATGAAAATGAAAGAGATGCTGGCAGGGATCGTGGGTTTGGCAGCCGCTTTGGGCGCGATCTACTACTTCTACAGATTCGTGACATCCATTGACCCGGGCGGAGGTCATACCCAGGGTTGGATTGCTTTGGGTTTGGCTGCAGTTGCGTTTGTGTGCGGCTTGGTCTATTTCCTGGGGCACGTAAACAAGGAAGAGGAGATTCACATAACCCAATAGGCCGCCAAGCGCTGAATGCTCAGCTCGCTTCACTGGCCGATGTGTTTGTCCGCCGCCAACGCTCGATTGCGCACTGCTGTTAGTTTATCCAAACCGAATCTTTTGACGCCGTTTGTGCACAAGTAGCGGCTTATGAAGTGCGCAAGCGGCGCTTGTTTTGCGATAAAGACAGAATTCGGACAGGAGACGGGTGAATGGTTATCGCTTCGATAGTAACGCTTGTACAGGTCGAATCAACTTTTCGCGAGCCCAGCTACTTTGCCCCTGTCATGCTGGGAATGCTCGTGCTGGGAGCGGTGGCCTGGTTGATAGCGGCGGTGCTCGGCTTCGCGCGCGCCAAGGCGTTTGGTCCATCGGCAGGATGGTTTTCATTGTCGGCAGTTTGCCTGATCCTGTTTCATGTTCAATTCATTGTTCTCGGTCTCGGGGTCCTGACTAAAGACAGCAGCCTGGTATTTGGCATTTTGTCCTTCTTTAATTTCTTTATTTTGCTGGGGGCCGTCTGCGCGATCATGGGCTTCATCAGATTGACGAGCCCACGTTAACCTGCTGGCGATTCGCGTAGGACCATAGGACCGATAGTCCCTTTGATGGTTAAGAAAGTTATTGCAATGGCCGCGCTCGCACTCGCTGTGGGCGCGGCACTTTTTTTCTTTCGCGAGCTGGGACCTTCGAATGATCGGCCCGGCCTGGACTCATTTGTGCGAACCCGAGGGAGCCGGTTCGTTATCAGAGGGCGGCCCTTTCGATTTGTAGGCGCAAACGTCGCCGTGATGTACCGCGATGAAGACCGCGCCGCTATGCCGGAGACTCTCGCGCGAGCTTCGCAAGCCGGTATTCGCGTAATACGTGTCTGGGCTTCCGGTGAAGGTGGACCTAATGATGTCGGTCCGGTGGCAGATTTTGCTGATTGGCCGCGCACACATCCTTTTCGCTGGGCGCCTGATAAGTGGAACGAAGAAGCACTGGTTCATCTGGACAGAGTCATTGCCGAAGCGGCTCGCAATAATCTTCACGTGCAATTGTGTCTGGCTAACTGGTGGCGCGATACGGGGGGCGTTACCCAGTATCTCCGCTGGGCAGGAATTCAGGATGCTGCAGACGACAGGTTAGCTTTCGGGATAAACCCGGAGCGCGCGATGCTTTTCTATACCAACGAAGAGACGCGCCGGCTTTATCGTCAGCATGCCGAGAAGATCGTCACGCGACGCAATACCATCACGGGCATGCTCTATCGCGACGATCCGAATATTCTTGGTTGGGAGTTAATGAATGAAGCCCAGGCGATACCGGGCCACTGGACGGAGCGGCGCGCCTGGATTAAGGAAATGAGCGACTACCTAAAGTCGCTCGATCCGAACCACATCGTTACTCCAGGAGACTGGGGTTATCGCACTGCCGCGGAAAGGCGGGAGTGGCTGGCGGATCATCTGTTGGCAAATGTCGATTACTGCGACGTTCATAACTATCCGAGACCTGACGAGAACAGCTTTGTCGATTCGCCTCGAGCGATGCGGGAATTTATTGACAACCGGGCCGCGGCTGCTTTTTTCGTCAACAAACCACTGGTGTTCGGTGAGTTCGGAATGGGAGTCGAAGGCCATAACAGATTTTCTCAAGTGGAGTGGTTTCGCGCATTTTTTGAAAGCAATGTCCGCGCGGGCTCAGCCG
>JBDUCF010000150.1:0-6541 GCA_040003545.1 Pyrinomonadaceae bacterium
CATCGCCGCGATGCGTTGTGGCAAATTGAGCGGGTAGTGCGTCCGGCAGGACCGCTTTACCAAGAGCTTCATGAAACTGACGGGAACTCGCCTCTAACTCCCATGACTCTCCCGGAAAGGCTGAATGCGGATTTTAAGGGTACGGGCTTGACGATTGGCCGGCATCCCATAGCTCATCATCGCGCAGAGTTGGACAAGCTTGGTTGTGCGCGGGCTCTTGATCTACAAAACATGCGCAATGGTTTTAGAGTGCGAGTTGGCGGATGGGTAATCGTTCGGCAACGTCCTGGCACAGCAAAAGGATTTGTGTTTTTAACTCTGGAAGACGAGACGGGCGTGGCTAATGTAATCATTACTCCACAGCTTTTTGATAAGAACCGTTTAGTGCTGGTCGATCATCCGTTTCTTTTAATTGATGGAATACTGCAACACCAGGACAATGTAATTTCAGTTAAAGCCAGAGCGGTCCAGCCGCTTTCCTTTACGGTGGCGGCCGCAGCTTCGCATGATTTTCACTGAACCTTACCAGCGGCCGCAGCTACCTGAAGAACAGTTTGCCGCGATATTCGCGGCGCCGGAAAAACGTAGAGGGCGACATGCATTGCATATCGCCCTCTAACGCAGATTGCGGGACCAGACCCGGAACAGAACGTCCGCCGGTTGTCAGTCTTCGATATTAGCCTTAAGGCCTTCGACCGCGACGGGTCGGAGTACTTCTAACCGGCTCCACTTTCTCCGTGTTCTTTAGCTCGGCCAGGATGGCCTTCGCATCCGACTTGAACTTATGAGTCTCAGGGGCCACGTCTACAAAATGCTGCAAGTAGTTTGCGGCCTCCTGATACTTCGCTTTGTCGCCGATACTGAACAGGGCAAGCCCTGCGCCGACGTTAGCGTCGGGATCGTCAGGATTTGTAGCCAGTATCTTCCGGAACTCCGCCAGCGACTTTTCGCCCTGACCGGCGTCCAGCAACATCTGGGCTGCGTCTAATTGTGCTCTTGCCTTTTTTACTGGATCAGTCTCGATCGCGATATAGTCTTGAAATGCCACTAAACCAGCATCGCCTTGCAGCGGATCCACCTTAGTCACAAACAATCGCATTGTTTCTGCGCGGGTCTGAAAAGCAACGTATTTATTCGCATCCTGCTTTGTTTTTGCGGCGGGATCCGCGGCCGCAGGTTCCTTCTTCAGTAACTCGACAGCTTTTGTGGCTGACTCACTCGCGGCGCGAAAGTCCTGTTTCCCGGCTTCCATCCCCGCATCGTCCTTAGCCTTTAGGCCGGCATTGAATCGGTCGACGCCACGAGCTTTGTAGGCCTGAGCACGATTAGTCAGCAGCGCGGGCTGGTCCGCATCGGCGGCGAGTCCTTCCTCATATTGTTTGATAGCCTGATCATAATTGGGTGGCTTGGCATTCAAAGCTTCATTGCCCAATTTGAATGTGCGCCCTATTGTTTCGTTGATGTTCTCGGCCTTTTTGTTTTCTGTTGCGATTTCCGCATTCCTACGAGCCAGCTCCTCCCGCTTTGCTTTGTCCGCCGCGCTTTCCCCCTTGTCCCCGCTCGGGGTTCCACCCGTATTCCTGGCTGTGGCGACTTTGATTTCATCAAAAGTCAGATGCTTACCATCGCCTGGGCTGAGGACCATTTCATAATCGACGTCTCGCCCTGCTTTTGCGCCGGGTAAAAAGTCGGGCCTGGCGTTCGGCATGCTGGCCGCGATCGTGTAGGTGCCCACAAAAGGCAGTCCAGCGAAGACCCACTCGCCCCTTTTGTTTGTCTTCGTATGAAACGTCCCGCCAATGTCGGTTCGATAGACGTCGATGACGGCATCGGCGCCAGGCACCTTCGTTCCACCGGCCTGCTGCAACACTACATGGCCGCGCATTTGGCCAGTCTGGGCGAATGCAGACAGCGTTCCCAACGAAAACAGGCCCACGACTAGCAAAAGAATAAAAAGGCATTTACGAAGCATTGAATAGTCCTCCGAAGTATGTTTGGCTCTTATCATGATGGGGGGATGATTAAGATGCCTCGATTAGACTGCTGGTTGTAACTCAAGTCAGAGCGCCCTTACGTTAATTAGCGGGGCCGCCCCTGTCAAGCATATGGAATAGGATCTTCGGCCCCGGCTTCACGAAAAGCCCTCAAGCGCAGAGCGCAGGAATCGCAATGGCCACAAGCCTGCTCTGAGGCTTGATAACACGACCAGGTGAGTTCGAAAGGAGCGCTGAGTTCAAGTCCTCGGCGTACAATTTGTGATTTCCGCATTTCTATGATCGGGGTGACGATTTGCACCTTTGTGCCCGGGCGCGTACCAGTGTCAATCGCACGCTGAAATGCCGCGTAGAATTCCGGCCGGCAATCGGGATAACCGGATGAATCTTCAGCCACCGCGCCAACGTAAATCCATTGCGCGCCGAGCACTTCGGCCCAGCTAGTGGCAATCGACAACAAGTGCGCGTTGCGAAAAGGAACGTAACTGGTGGGAATTTCCTGGGAGCTCAAATCGGCGGTGCTGACTGGTATCGCAAGATCAGTGAGTGACGAGCCACCTATTTTTGCAAGATGCTCGATCGAAACCGTCAGCCGCGTTGTTACGCCATAGTAATCCGCCAGTTGCTCGAACGCCCGGCGTTCACGTGCTTCGGTTCGCTGGCCATACGACACGTGCAAAAAGGCCAGTTCACTGTTTTCTTCTCGGGCGATTGCCGCCGTAGTACACGAATCCATCCCACCCGAAACCAGACAGACCGCCAGACGCGAGGGTGAAGGCTGAACGCTAAAGCCTGCGCCACTTTCAGCAATCGGCTGATCAAGAATTTCAGTGCTGCCACCCATATTATCCGGTTCTTGATTGCGGCCACGTGGTTTCTATTCGACCGGCTTTATTGTCTCAGACGCCACGCGCCTCCGGCCCCCAGATGTACTTATGCATTTGCAGTTGCATCCGGACGTTCATGCCGCTTGCCGCGATCAGGTTAGCCATCTCCGGGAGATCGATCGCACCCCACGCGGGCGAAACGAGGACCGCCAGGGCGCGTCGTTCAAGTTCATAGTCGTGGATTATCCGGCGGGCAAAATTCCAATCCGCAAGATCCGCAATTACAAACTTAACTTCATCGCGATCCGCGCGCAGCCGTCCGAGGTTGGGCCAATGATTCCGTTCAGCTTCAGCCGAGCCGGGACACTTCACATCGAGAATGATCTTTGCGCGGGGGTCAACAGCTTCGGTCGAAACAAAACCCCCGGTTTCGATCAGCACCTCATATTCCTCATCACACAAGCGCTCAATAAGTGCCAGGGCCTCGCGCTGGGCCAGCGGCTCGCCGCCGGTAACCTCAACCAGCCGGCAACCGAATTCGCGCACCCGATCCATCACCTGCCCGGTGGAAAAATGATCACCACCGGTAAAGGTGTACTCGCTGTCACACCAGGTGCATCTCATGGGGCATCCGGTCAGCCTCACAAAAGTGCAGGGACGCCCAGTATGGGTCGATTCTCCCTGAATGGAGCGAAAGATTTCAGTTACGCGAAGCACTTTGGAATTGTGGATTTCCGATGTCCGACTCTGTCCTTCGAATTATGGGTTTGAATCTAGAACAGGGCCAGAGCGGTGTCAAAGCTCGGCGCCCATGCGCTGAATGGCGCATGCGTCCCGGCAACCCGGCCTGTCCTGGGACATCCAACTTTTGCCGGACAGAACAGCAAGGCGCGCATGGGATCGTGATAGCATGAGCTAACCAGCGGTTTTCAAGAGAACCCCATTGACGGAAAACTCTGAGCAAGTCGAGAAGCTAGTTGTCGAGGGCACAAAGCGGCTGTTGGCGCGCGCCACGGACTCTCGTTCGCTGGGCACCGCCGCGCTCTGCGGCCGGATGCGTTCGGCGTTGCAGAAGTACCTCTTAAAGGACGCGGCCGAAGCGCCCGCCGAGTCAGTGAATAAGTTCCTTGACGCAATTCATGCTGATGATCTTTGTTTGATAGTTGCCTGCGAGCTCGGAGATGAGCGTGCCTGGAATGATCTGGTTGAAGGCCACGGGTCCACGGTTCGTTCGGCAGCGCGGTCGGCTAGTTCAAACGAAGACGCGGCTGAAGATTTGGCACAATCGATTTGGGCTGAACTCCATGGTCTGAAAGCCCGCGCCGATGGTCACGCCGCCGGCAAGCTTGCCTATTATTCCGGCGTGGGCTCGCTGGGGGGTTGGCTGCGCGCTGTCGTGGGCCAACTGGCGATCGATCAGCATCGCAAGCAGTCCCGCTTTGTGCAGGCGGAAGAAGAGCCAGAAATGGATCGACTCTCGCGCAATTCGCATCAGAACGATCACGTCTTCACGGCCAACCCCGCGCTGAATCCGGAGGAGTCACTGGCAAGTGAGCGAGCTGGCGCGCATGTAGAACAGGCGCTGTCACGGGCAATCGCCGAGATGGCGGCGGAGGATCGGCTCCTGGTAAAGCTTTACTACTTCGACGGGTTGCGTCTGCGCGAGGCCGGAGCAGTGCTGGGGGTGCACGAAGCTACGGCCAGTCGTCGTCTCAGCCGCGTACACGCGGATTTACGCCAGCAGGTAGCGACGATCTTGATGAATGAGCACGGTTGGACCAGGTCAGAGACTGATCGCTCCCTGGCCGAGGTGATATCGCACCTGGAAGTTGATCTGGAGCCGTTGGTGACAGCGCCGACTCTGGATGTAAATTCTTCTGGAGCAGGTTAATTGATTGAGCAGACCGAAGCGAAACTGGATGTTTTATCGCAAGCAATCTCGTTCCTGGCGTTCTTATAATAGTCACGGCGGGCGCCAGCGGTTTTTCTGATGCCCAGCGGATGTTTTGATGAAGGCAACTAACGACAAAGAGATGGATGTGTTGCTAAGCAGGCTCGCGCAACGCAATAAAACTGTCAACGCAGCCGGTGTGGGGCGAGCTGACGATGGTCTGCGAGGTCACCTGGATGCCGATGAGATGAACGCCCTGGCGGAGAACGCGTTGCCTGAAATTACTCGTGTTCGTTATATGTCGCATCTCGCTGATTGCGATAGCTGCCGCAAGCTTGTCACCGAACTGGCAATGACGGCCTCCGTTGCTACCCGTATTGAGGACGCCCCTGCACCTGACAAATCCACCCGGCGTTCCGTGGGGCAAATGTTAGCTGCATTATTTGCCCTTCCAGCATTTCGCTATGGAGTGCCGGCCCTGGCTATGATTGCTTTGGTGGCCGTGGTCTTGGTCGCGTTGCGCCAACGCGAACGAGGCGAGTTTGTGGCTCAAGTTCAGCCGGCCAGCGATAACGAAAAGCAGGTAAGAGTTCCCACTACTGCGACAACCGAAAGCGCGCCCAGCCAGGCGGCCACGCCCAGGCAAAAGCAGCCGGTTGAACAAGTGGCGCCCGGGGCGCCTGCCGGGAAAGACCAGGGGGCCGCGGGGAATACCAATTCTGACTTATCTCGTTATTCCGGGTCTGCGAATGCGCCGCAGCCCGGGTTTGCGCCAGAGCCGAATAACGCCGTCAACGAGCGTGATAAGAAATTCATGGACGCCCCAACGGCCCTTCCGCCGGCGAAGCCTGAACCTTCCAATAGCCTAAAGCCGGCGGCCAGAGCCTCTGCGGACGAGCGCGCGCCGGCAACTCACGACACTCTGACGGCCCAAAAGGAAGAACAACTGGCCAAGCGAGATCGCGAGGCTACCATGGCGTCGCCGCCGAAGTCCGGAACCATGGCAAGCGAAAACAAAAGTAAGGCGAGCCCGCGGCGTGCTCGGGAACAGTCTGAGTCTGAAGGGAAAAGCGCCGGTATTGCCGGGCTGGTAACCGCCGAGGTTTCACAGGAAACACGCAAAGTAAGCGGGCATACGTTTCGCCGCCAGAACAGCACATGGGTTGACGTTAACTACAGTTCCTCATTCAAACTAACGACCCTAACGATCGGATCAAAGAAGTATTTGAGCATCGTTAACAATGAACCCGGCCTACGCGCGGTCGCCGAACAACTCGGCGATGTCATTGTAGTTTGGAACGGCAAAGCATATCGCATACACTAACCCTGCGTCAGTATTGAACTTCTAATCGTTTCGGCTCGTACTAGCTGGTGACTTTGGCATGATTCGCCGATGTTTATCAGCGCCTGGATGTTGGATAAACGCCAGTCCATAAGTATTTGAGTCGAGAAGCGGGCTACCGCCTGCCTGGTCGGGCATCAGCCCGACTCTACAACAAGGTCCTTAACGACAAACTGTGGAGATTTTTGGGAAGGTTTGAAGGAGGCAGTATGTTTTGTCCATCATGCGGAGCCGAGTATGCGATCGGGCTTAACTACTGTAATCGCTGTGGGGCGAATCTGAGCACCTCCCTTACTGAAACGGAGCTTGCCCCGGTTAGTCTTACTAAGCCCACAATAGTTATTGGACTACTCCTCTTGGCGATCACGCTGGGCGGCTTCGCGGGCGTGATAGAAGGCGCCACTAGACTAGGAATGCTGTTTCACCAAAACGATCCCGTGATCGCTACCATTGTCATGGGCATGTTTACGATCATGGCGGCGGATTT
>JBDUCF010000151.1:0-6527 GCA_040003545.1 Pyrinomonadaceae bacterium
ATGCGTCTCGAATAGCGGCTGAGCATTGCCGATCTCTAAAGTGAGTTCTTTCGCGCTCACCTCCACCGCCATCAGTTTGGCATCAGACGCCAGGAAGAAAAGCTCTTTCCCATCACCTCGCCATCGCGGTTCCGTGCCCCCACCCCTCGATACCTGCCTTTTGCCGCCCGGCCCAGGGAAAGGCGCAATGTACACTTGATTACTTCCCAACTCGTCCAAGACATAAGCGATCCAGTGCCCGTCGGGTGAAAACTGCGCACCGAACTCATTAAACTGGGTTTGCAGAAACGGAAAAGGCTTGCGGTCTCCAGACAGCGGCAAGATCCACAGATCCTGCTTGGTATTCGCCTTCGTATCAGTAATTACAAAAGCGATGAAGCGTCCATCCGCAGACCATGAAGTAGCAAGCTTACTCTCGTTAGACTCGAAGAGAACTTCTTCACTGCCGGCGCCACTGGAAGCCTTCTGGTAAATGTCATATGGGCCCTTTCGGTTTGAGGTGAAGACAATCTGGCTTCCATCCGGCGACCAGACAGGACTATTGTCGAAAGCCGGATCGAAGGTGAATCGCGTCGGCACGTTGCGCGACAACTCATAGAGCCAGATGTCTGAACCCCCAGCCTGAGGATGGAAGATGGATACCGCAAGCTTCTGCCCGTCAGGTGAAAGCTGAGGCACACGATAAAATCCCGGCTCACTTACCTGACTGATTTGCTTGCCGCCGCGGTCAAACCAGACAAGCTGCGTGTTACCTCTCGCAATGCCGCTCTGGAAAGCCAAAACCCCGTTTTCCGAGACTGAGAAGATTGCTCTCGCGCCGCGAAAATCGAATTGAAGATGCTCGGCAATGGGAAAAGCATCGCCGGTTAGTTGAAAGCTTTTCTCATCGAAGGGCTGGGCCATTAGCGTCCCTTCACGCGCGAAAAGCAGATGTCCGGACGCGTAAGCCGCACTCGTGTCGGTGCGCAGAACTAACCTTTGCTCCTGCGATTCGAGCGATCCCAGATAGACGCCGTTATTCTCATTCTGAGCGGAAAGACCGGGTCCCCCAATGCGGTAGAGAAAATGATGACCGTCAGGCAGAAAGTAGGGCCAGCCGTGAGTTGTCTGTCGGCGTGACTCATCGAGCTTTGTAACGGCGGTTGATGCTCCGCCCGCGGCGGAAACGCGATGAAGCGGACCACTAGTGTTGGGCGCAAAAAGAATCACCCCCTCGCGATTCCATGTTCCGCCCCGGCCATTCGGCGCATCACAGATCGTCTGCGGTGGGCCGCCCGAGGCGTCAATCTTCTTCAGCTTTCCTCCGGCGAAGAATCCGATGAAGCGGCTCTCAGGCGACCAGAAGAGCGGGGAAGAAATGCCATCCGTCCCGGGCAGTGGCTGAGCCGTAAGCGCGTCAAGCGGCCGCACCCAGAGCATGTACTGTCCGCTTGCACTGAGAGCAACAAAGGCAAACCGCAGCCCGTCCGGAGAAACTGCAAATGAGTTGAGGGCTGGAAAGTTTGCGTTCTCAGGAGGAAGAATCGCCGCGCGGATAACATTCGAACGCGCCGGCGCACGGCGGAATGAAGAGATGGCAAACGGAAGCATTATGATCGACGCGAGCGCGAAGACGCCGGCAATAATCCAAGGCAAGTACTTGCCTAGTCTCGGTCGCGCAAGTTGTGCCGCCATCGCTACCGTTTGGCCTGAAACTGCGGCCGCTCCGGAAAGCGCCTGAATGGCAAACGCGAGATCGCTTGCGGAGTGAAAGCGCTCTTCCGGATTCTTTTCCAGACAGTGGAGCACCACGCGCTCGAGTGCGGGGTTGATGTTCTTGTTCGTCTCAGAAAGGGCGGGCGGCTCCTGGCGCAAGATGGCGCTCATCGTGTCGGCGGTTGATTCACCGTGAAAGGCGCGCTTGCCCGAAAGCATCTCGTAGAGCACCGCGCCCAACGAAAAGATGTCGGAGCGGTGATCGGCACGCCGCCCGCGCAACTGCTCTGGCGACATGTAGCCGACCGTGCCCATCACTACGCCGGGGTCGGTGTCGACTCGGCGCGTGGGAATGTCTGTCTGTGATTGGTCGGCGTCTCCCGCTCCGATGAGCTTCGCCAATCCGAAATCGAGGATCTTCACGCGGCCGTCGTTCGTGACGAAGATGTTTTCGGGTTTCAGATCGCGATGGACGATCCCTTTCTCGTGGGCGGCAGCGAGACCGTGCGCCACCTGCAAGCCATAGTCGATTGCTTTGCGTTGCGGCAGCGCGCCGCCATGCAGGCGCTCGCGCAGTGTCTCGCCTTCGAGTAGCTCGGAAACAAGGTATGGCGCGCCGTCATGCGTGCCGACATGATGGATGACAAGGATGTTCGGATGATTCAGCGCGCCGGCAGCTTGCGCCTCTTGCTCGAAGCGGCGAAGGCGATCAGCGTTTTCCGAATAAGCAGCGGGCAAAACTTTGATTGCGACGTCGCGGCCCAGACTGGTGTCGCGCGCGCGATAGACTTCGCCCATCCCGCCCGCGCCGAGTGGGGCGGTGATCTCGTATGGTCCAAGTTTCGTGCTGGGTGAAAGCGTCATCGCTTCAAGTCCGCCGTCCAGTTGATGACCAAGGTGATAGGGGCGGAGGGCGCTTTCTGCTCTAGCGCCGTATTGACCAGGAAGCGCTGGCCGTCGGCCGTCACATCGTAAACATTGCCGGGCCCGCCTGGACGAGCCTCGAAAAGCGCCCACACCGCCCCGACCTCCAAACTCGCCCCCTCGCCGTTGACCTCCACCGCCATCAACTTATTCTCCGCGGCCCGGTAGAAAATCTCTTTCCCATCGCCACGCCATTTCGGCGCTGAGCCGCCAGCCGTTGAAATCTGTCGCTTGCCGACGGGACTCGGGAAGGGAGCCACATAAATCTCATTCCTGCCAGACTCATCTGAGGAGTACGCGATCCATCGCCCGTTGGGAGAAAACTGACCGGCGGTCTCGGCGAACTCCGTAGTTAAGTACGGAAACGGCTTCCGGTCTCCTTCAAGCGGTAATACCCACAAATCTAGCTTGGCCTTGGGATCAGCGGTGGAATGGAGGAGGAAGCGCCCGTCTGGAGAGAAACTGCTCGCAAACTTATTAGCGTTAGACTCCAGGAGTAGCTCCTCACTGCCAACTACGCTGGTAGCCTTTTGATAGAGATCAAAATTGCCTTTGCGGTTTGACGCAAAAACAATCCGGCTCCCGTCGGGCGACCACACCGCCCCCCTCTCTTCTGAGGGATCGAACGTAAAGCGCGTCTTGAGGCCGCGTGCCACCTCGTACAGCCAGATGTCAGAAAGCCCGGTTTGAGGATCGGTGATGTTCACTGTCAATCTCTTCCCATCGGGTGAAAGGCGAAGGTTAGAATAAAGGGCCAAATCGCCAAGCACGCTGAGCGGCTTGCCGCTGCGGTCGAACCAGGTGAGTTGTGAGCCACCGATCGCGGCGCCAGTCTGATAAGCCAGGACGCCATTCTCCGAGACGGAAAAGATTCCTCCCATGGTCAGGCCTGCTGGGGTTTGAATCTGTTCGGCGATCGAAAAAGCGTCCGCCGTCGCTTCCAAGCGTTTGGCGTCGAACGGCTGGGCCATCAGGGTGCCGTCGCGCAGGAAGAGGAGATGCCCCTGAGCGTACTCCGCCTTTGAGTTAGCGTGCAGCAGCAGCTTACTTTCTTGAGACTCGAGCGAGGCCACGTAAATAGCCGTTGTCTCGCTGGTGCTGCCCCTTCCACCCAGATAAAGAAAGTGCTGCCCATCAGGCAGAAAGTAGGGCCAGCGGTGAGACCCTCCAACAGTCGTCTCAAGGACCTTCGTGACGGGGGTGGATGCGCCGCCCGACTCCGATACCCGATATAGCGCACCCAGCTGTTGGGGGGCGAAGACGATCACCCCGTCGTGGTTCCAAGTGCCCCCTCGACCCTCGCCTGCGCTGCATAGCGTGAGTGGCGGCTCGCCCGCAGCGTCGATTTTTTTGAGTTTGCCTCCCGCGAAAAATCCCAGAAACCGGCTGTCCGGCGACCAGAAAGGAAATGAAGCGCCCTCTGTGCCCGCGAGCGGCCGCGCCGAGAGCGCATCAAGGGAACGCACCCAAAGCAGATTTCTGCCGTCCGCAATTGCCGCGACGAAAGCGAGCCGCCGGCCATCGGGCGAGACCGTGATGTTTGCTCCATTTCTGCCGAAATCGAAGCTCGACTTCTCCGGCGGGAGAATGAAAGAGCGGATGGCGCGGACTTCGACCGGAGCGCGCCGCAAATAGGCAATCACGAAAGGCAACGCAGCGAGCAGCGCAAGTAACAACACAATCGCAGCTGTCCACGCCACGCGAACATTGCTGAAGATTGCAGCCTTGACCTTGCCGTTCTGACCCTCCGTGATCGAGGGTAGAACCAACGCAGTCGCTTGCGAACCTGAAGGTGTTGACAACGCTTCCAGCGCGAAGCCGAGATCATGCGCTGAATGGAATCTTTGTTCCGGCCGCTTCTCCAAACAGCGATTGATGATCTTCTCCAGTTGTGGATTGATCTTCGCATTTGTCTCGTTCAGTTCCGGTGGATCTTCTTTCAGTATCGCCGTCATTGTCTCAGCCATCGTCTCGCGCCGAAATGCGCGTTGGCCGCTCAACATCTCGTAGAGAATTGAACCGAACGAGAAGATGTCTGAACGATGGTCCGCGTCGTGCCCGCGGACTTGTTCTGGCGACATGTATCCAACCGTCCCCATCACCGTGCCCGGATTCGTGATCTGTTTCTGCGTGGCGATCTCAGAACTCATGACTTCGTTTCGCTGCGGCCTCAGCTTCGCCAAACCGAAGTCGAGAATCTTCACGCGGCCACCAGTTGTAACGAAGAGGTTCTCCGGCTTGAGATCGCGGTGGATAATTCCTTTTTCGTGCGCGGCAGCAAGACCCTGTGCGATCTGCTGTGCATAGTCGATCGCTTTGCGTGAAGGGAGGGCGCCATCGTTGAGTTGTTCTCGCAGCTCTTCTCCTTCGAGCAGCTCGGCGACTAAGTAGGGTGAGCCTTCATGAATACCAACATCATGAACAGCAAGAATATTCGGATGGTTGAGCGCTCCCGCAGCTTGTGCCTCTTGTTCGAATCGCCGCAATCGATCCGGGTCTTGTGTCAGCGTCGACGGCAAGACCTTAATAGCCACATCTCTATGCAGCTTCTCGTCGTGAGCACGATAGACCTCGCCCATTCCGCCCTCGCCAATCTTCGAGCGGATTTCGTAGCGTCCGAGTTTTGTGCCCGCGACAATCGTCATCGCTTCAAATCCGCCGTCCAGTTAACGACGACGGTAATCGGAGTCGAAGTCGCCTCTTCAAGAGGTGTGCTGATGAGAAAGTGCTGCCCGTCAGCCGAGACTTCGTACATATTCCTGGGATTTGGGTAACCGACAACGCGCGTCTGAAAGAGAACTCTGGGAACGCCAGCCTCGAAGATGGAAGCCTCCGTTTTCACATCCACGGCCATCAACTTTCTGTCCGGTGCGATATAGAAAATCTCTTTCCCGTCGCGCCGCCAGCGCGGCTGCGCGCCGCCGTTTGCAGAGACCAGCCACTTGCCGCCGGACACGGGAAAGGTTTGCACGTACACTTCAAACTTTCCCGACTCGTCCGAGGCGTACGCGATGAAGCGACCATCCGGAGAGAACCTGGCGTGATCTTCGTTGAATGGGGACTGCAAGAACGGCACAGGTTTCTGCTCTCCCGTCATTGGCAGCACCCACAAGTCAGCCTTTGTCTTCTGGCCAAAATTCGTGAAGAGGATGAAGCGCCCATCTCTTGACCAGTCGCTGGGCCATTTCCTCTCGCTCGTCTTAAAAAGTTGTTTCTCGTTAGCAGCGCCACTTGCAAACTTCTGGTAGAAGTTTCCTGGCCCGTCTCGATCCGAAGCGAAGACGATGCGGCTGCCATCGGGCGACCAGACGGGAAGGAAATCTTCGGCCGGGTCGAAAGTGAAGCGCGTGGGCGTGCCGCGCGCAAGGTCCAGCAGCCAGATATCACGTGCACCGCTTTGTGGATCAGCAATGGCCGCCGCGACTCGCTTTTCATCAGGTGAGAAGAAGATGTTGAGGTATTCGCCCGACGGGCCGACTGAGCTTAAGAGTTTTCCTCCTCTGTCGAATAAAGCAGGTTGATTGCTCCCGAGAATGCCGCTCATATATGTGAGCACTCCGTTATCAGAGACGGAAAAGTTCGCACTTCCCTGGACGGCAAGGACGCCTACTTGTTCCGCCAGAGGAGAAGGCTCGCCCGTCAGTAGCAGTTTATCCGCGTCGAAGGGCTGGGCCATCAGGGTCCGCTCGCGCATGAACAATAAATAACCGGGCGGCGTGTACGCAGCCTTCACTAAGGTGCTAAGCAGGCGTTTAGTCTCTTTCGAGTCGAGCGCGCCGACATAGATCGCACTGCTTTCTCTGCTTTGAGCGAGGTACAGAAAGTGTTTGCCGTCCGGCAGAAACTGGGGGAATTTATGGGAAATTTCCTGGCGCGATTCATCGAGCGCTGTGACCAGTGTCGGGACT
>JBDUCF010000152.1:0-6521 GCA_040003545.1 Pyrinomonadaceae bacterium
AGCAGATTCGCCACGTCGACGCGAAAGGGACCAAACTCGAAGAAATGCCCCGCAGATTTCGTCATGATTGCCCTGAGAAATAATTGAGAGAGAATTGAGCGCGCTTTGAAGACTTGAGCGCCGCTTTAGGAGCAGCATCTTTCATCACTCGTGTGGCGCTGCGGCCGATAGTCTAGCAAATCGCGATGGGCCGGAGCAAAGCAGATTGCCGGAGTTCGGAGGTGCGCTTTGGGAGGCTCGAATTGTGATTAAGAAAGTATTGGTAGCGATATTGTCAATTCTTTTCGTGCTGTGCCTCGCGGTTGGGGAAGCGCTTGCTTGCACCACGTTCTGCCTGCGAGGGCCAGGTGAAGTGTTCTTCGGCCGGAACTACGATTTTGCTATTGGCGACGCGCTGATCTTCGTCAACAAACGAGGCCTGTCGAAAACTGCGACTGACGGGGACTCTCGTAACCCGGCAAAGTGGATTGCCAGATATGGCAGCGTTACTTTCAACCAGTTCGGCAGGGAAAATCCGACCGGCGGCATGAACGAGATGGGGCTGGTCGTCGAACAAATGTGGCTTGACGAGACCGAATATCCAAAAGACGATATGCGCCCGACGCTCGGTAGCCAGGAATGGATCCAGTTTCTGCTCGACACATCCGTAACGACTTCGGAAGCGATCACGAAAGCTGAAGGCGTACGGATTGTTTCTGACGTCAAGGTGCATTATCTCCTCAGCGATAAGAATGGGGCCGTCGCTACGATTGAATTCGTGAAGGGCAAGATGGTGGTGCACACGGGCGATAACCTCACGGTCGCGACCCTCACAAATGACACTTACGAAAAGTCGATCAACTACAAACGAATGAGTTCGATTGAGAAAGACACCAGCGCGAGTTCACTCCACCGCTTCACCCGCGCTGCGCAAAAGACTGAACAGTTCGGCACGCAACCAAAATCCGAGCAGGACGCGGTCAACTACGCTTTCGAGATGCTGGCGAACGTAACAATCAAAGACTACACGCGGTGGAGCATTGTCTATGATCAAAAGCGAGGCAAGGTTTACTTTCGCACTCTTCGCAGCCCACAGATCAAGATGATCGATACTCGGGGTTTTGATTATTCGTGCGCCTCTCCGGTGAAAATCCTCGACATGGACGTGAAGGAACCTGGCGACGCCACCTCCGGATTCATTGACTATACTCGAAAAGCCAACCGCGATCTGATTGAGCGCTCATTCAACGGAACCGACTTTCTAAAAGGCATTCCGGTCGGAGCGAGGGATTTCTTCGCGGCTTACTCTGAAAGTTTCACTTGCACCTCGACACAGAGAGATGAAGCCGAACTCCCAACAGTGGATCAGATTCTTGAGAAGTATATTCGGGCCATCGGCGGCAAAGAAGCTGTGCAAGCGCAGACTTCCCGCGTCATGAAGGGAACGATCACAGCGCCCACAGTCGGCGGGAAAGGAACCATCGAAATCTATGCCAAAGCCCCAAACAAGCAATTGACCGAGACTTCGCTCAACATCCTGGGAAACTCGCGCACTGGTTTCAATGGCACGGTCGCCTGGGAGGAAGAGCAAGGCAAAGTAAAAGAATCGTCCGGATTCTCGAAGCGCGATGCTGACTTCTATCTTCCGATCAAGCTGAAAGAGCTCTATCCGAGAATCGATTTGAAAGGAACGGAGAAGATGGGTGAACGCGAAGCGTATTTACTGGAAGCTCCGCGCGGCGGAAATCCCAAACGTTGGTATTTCGATGTGAAAACCGGAGTCCTGTTGCGCATGGAAGTCAGAAACGCCGCGGGAAAGGTCATGTCGCGCGAAGATTACCAGGACTATCGCGCGGTTGGGGGCGTTCAGTATGCCTTTACGGTGCAGGCCATCGACGATAATGAAGTTCCATTTACGATTAACTACACCGTTATAAGACTCAACGTCGCGATTGATGATGTGAAGTTTGATAAGCCCGCGGCCAAACCACCTTTGGCCCGGCTCTCGTCTACCGAACAGGAAGCGGCTGCACAGTTAAAGACTGGAACGATACGTGAAGTGACTTCGGTGCTGGCTTCGAAAGAGATGGAAGGCCGCGGCACGGCCCAGGCCGGCGGCGACAGGGCTGCGAAATACCTCGCCGATAGATTTGCACGTGCGGGACTGAAGCCGGCAGGCGAGGGCGCAACTTTTCTTCAGCGAATCAAGTTCGTAATCGACACACCCTTTTCTGAGACTTCATTTAGCGTCGGCGGCGCCCCGTTTGAATTCAGAAGAGACTTCGCCATCCTGGATCCCTTGCCGTCACCTACCAAGGACATCAACGCGCCGATGGTTTTTGTGGGTTATGGTGTCGTGTCGGACGAACTTAAACGCGATGATCTCGCCGGGATTGACGTCAAAGGCAAAATCGCCGTGCTACTAGGAGGCAAACCGGCGGGCGTTGACGCAGCAATTTGGCAGAAGCTGCGCACCGATGAGGTTTTGTTCGAACGGTTAGCCAATCGAGGCGCGGTTGGCTCCGTTTTCATTTGGCAAGACACCCGCGGGTCGTTGCCTTTTTCGGCGATGGCAAGCGCCTACTCGCGCCGGCGCGTAAGACTGGCTGGGGTCCCGCAAACTTCATACGGTAACGCGCCCATACTCTTCGTCGGCGACACTGTTGCGGAAAGGATCCTCGGCTCGCCGGGCAGGACGTTTGCGCAGTTAAGACAAATCGCTGAATCCGGAAGATTCATTTCGCGCAACCTTGACCTGCGTGCTTCAATTTCTCTGCGCATCAAGCATGAGGAAGGCGTTGGCAGCAACGTCATCGGAGTGATCGAAGGCGCGGATCCGAAGCTGAAGACGGAGGCGGTAGTTTATTCGGCTCACTATGATGCCTTTGGCCTCGATACTGACGGGACCATCTATCCGGGCGCGGCCGACAACGCCCTGGGTGTGGGCAAGCTGTTGGCTTTGGCGGAAGTCTTCGGAAAGATGACGCCCAGGCCAAGACGCTCGATCATCTTCAGCGCGTGGACGGGCGAAGAGTATGGTGATTTGGGATCGAAACATTGGTTGCAACACCCGACGTGGCCTTTGGAACAAGTGGCCGCGAATATCAATTACGACGGCATCGGCACTGACGTCTG
The DNA here is from genome assembly GCA_040003545.1 of Pyrinomonadaceae bacterium. Classification (GTDB taxonomy): domain Bacteria; phylum Acidobacteriota; class Blastocatellia; order Pyrinomonadales; family Pyrinomonadaceae; genus DASXRU01. Next base: position 3,115 of record JBDUCF010000152.1, read on the forward strand.
GGGCAAGCTGGCATTCATTCTCGATCTCAACTTCGACCAATCCGACTTGAATGGAGTAGTCAAAGGTGTCGCCGCTGCTTCAGGGGTTGAGATTGTGCCTGACAGTTCGGAAGAAGAGGTGTTCTACCGCTCGGATCACTACGACTTTATCAAGAGCGGAATTCCTGGGCTTTTTCTAATCGGCGGCCCGGGTGAAGACATCACTGAGCGCGCGCAAAAGTTTCTGACCACGGACTATCACATGCCGACAGACATCGTGCAGCCAGACTGGAACTGGGAAGGCGCGCGCATGCTGGCCGCATTTGGCTTGATCACCGGAATGCGGATCGCAAATCAGGAAGCCATGCCTGCCTGGAAAACCGATTCGCCGTATAAACGGCCGCGAGAGGCACGAACCTCGACACGATAGGGTCTGGGGTTCAAATCCCTTCGCGTCCAGCGCTACGATGAAACACGGGATATTCCAAAGTTATTACGACCTTTCCGCGAGCGTGCCCTTCTTCAAAATACCGAATAGCCTCAGGGACCTCACCCAAGCTGTAGCACCTGCCGATGACCGGCGTGACCTTTCCGGCCGCCATCAGATCGCGCAGGATGGTCAGGTCCTCTTTGCTCAGTTTCGTCATAAGCGTGACGAACCTCTGGCGCACGAAGCGTGATAAGACAAACTCCGTGATCAAGTGAGAGAGTAGGCGAATCACCGAGTCGCCGAGGTCGACGATGCCGGCCCCGATGCCTGATGCCCATGCTTTTCAAGCTCTGGAATTAATAGTTCCCAGCACAACGGGTTTTGGGTTGAGCCATTAACCAAACAAAACATACTTCATAATTTCCTTTCAGTCAGCAGGTAGCCGCCGAACGCTAGAATTGAGCGGCTGCCCGCCGTCAAGCGACAAGCTAGAAAGTAACGGACAACTTTTGATGAGAGACGAGCTGGCGGGCAGCCCGCTCGAATGCCTCATTGGGCGGCGATTAGTAGGAGCAAGGCGTGCAGTTACTGCTGGCTCGTTAGTTTCGAAGCGACGACCTGCCAACGCCCTTGTCGCTTCATGTAAGTATCGGTATAGCGCATCTGCATGGTCCTCGTTTGTCCATCGCGTTCCATGGTTTGAATAACGCGCCCAGTCAGAATTACGGCGTCGCCTTCAACGCGAGACTGCTCGTCTGCGGTCGAAAACTTGGGGGAAGGGCGACCTGAATTTTGCCCGGATTTGAGTTGCGCCAGAATATTGGCTTTGGTTTGCACCGAGCCGTTGGGAAAGGTTAGTTTGAAGTCGTCGGATAAGATACGGTTCATCGCTTCCGCGTCGCTATGTTCATATGCGTCGAGCCATTCGCGTTCCGTCTTTCTGACTTCGCGCTCGGCTAGGCTTAATTCCTCCTGATTTTGCGACTGACTTGACGGTTGGTTGCCAGTCTCCTTTTTAGATTTCTCCCAATTGCCCTCTCGGTTCAAGACTTGTATCTCCGTTACCTTGCCCGTCTCATCTCTGACAAATTTAATTCGGGCACTGGGAATCCTCTCAATCGTAAATTCATCTTTCGCCGCCGGGACTAATTTTATTTTCGGTCCGCCCTGACGCTGAAGATACAGCGCGCCGTCTTCGGCAGAGATTGTGCGCTGATCGTAGCGTCCGACGTAATCCTGTAATGAGGAAGGCGAAACATTCGTGTTGACGGTGGTGGTAATAGCCGGAGCAGCGGCGAACAGTTCACCGAAAAACTTGTTCGGCTCGACAATCATCTGTTTGCGCGAATAATCGTAAATAATTTTGAAGCGACGCAGCAGACCCGCGCCGAGACTGCCTTGCCGCCCGCCGATGCCCGTAATGCCGGAATTGGAGTCGGGGAATATCGTCGGGACGTTTTCAATTGCTTGACCGCCTAGCTGGAATTTTTTCACTTGTCCGGCATAACCCATGATCTCGCCGCCCGCACCTCGGCCCAGCACGCCTTTTGTTGCGCCTGCGGGCAATTTGATGTCCGGTTTCGAGCCGACGTCGAGCGATAGGGCATGGCTTCCGCCCGTGTCAACTACGAGCTTGACCGGAACCAATTTGCCGTCCGAGACGGCGACCGACGCGACCGTGTAAGGTCGCCCGCCCTCGTCAAAGGTCAAGGGTAAGATCGTTCCCGAACCGCCGTATTTATATTTTGCAGGGTCGTAAAATTTAAGAACTCGTTTTTCCCAATCAACTTCGACGACCAGCGTGGCGAAAACAATACGACCGATGCCGCCGTCAAGGTTGCCCATCCGTCTCATCCCCTGCGAAGGAGGCGGCGGCGGAATGACCAGCCTGCCGTTCGACAGTTCGATTCCGCCGATGTTGAAGGTGGCGTTTTCCGCGACCGAAGCCTCTCCGGCCGTCCCGCCTGCGCCGCGAATCGGCATCTTGCCGACGATCTTCAGGTTGAGCGAGCCGGCAACTTCAGCGTTATAAAGAAACGTGCCTTGCGCGCCTGTGTCGAGAATGAAACGCAGCGAGCGCGAGCCGTTGATGCTGACGGGTATCACCATCCAATTACCTTCAACCTCGAAAGGCACCTCGACCACGCTCTTCCCGGCAGGGAAATTCAATTTTGGTAATTGCGTAGCGGACATTTGAGCTTGAATTTGAGGCGTTTGTGGTGTAACGATTCCTGAAACTGAACCAAAACCGAAAGCCATAATTGACACCAAAACACGGAAACTTTCTTTGAAGAACATTTTATCTCCTTGGATTCACGCTGACTTGAGACCATTTATCAGCAGTTCTGCAATGCGAGCGACTTGCGCCTCTAGGTCTTTCCGCCTTCCGAGTTCGCGCGTGCTGAGACTGTAAGGGAGCAGCGCGTTGGTCGCGACAAGCAGCGCATGTGCTGTCGCCTTTGCATCTTTGTAAACAAACTCACAGTTGGTTTTCCCTTCCTTTAATAATGCTGCGAACACTTGCGCCTCTTCGTCAAAATGACGATTGTGCCGAATCAGCAGCGCCGGTCTAATTGCCGCCAAAACGTCCGTCAGGCTCTCGGTGTAGTGCTGCACGCTGTCGAAACGAAAAAGAACGCGCTCAAGCAACATTCGCCGTAATCGATCTGCCGGCGAACCGCTCGAAAGCGCAATCTCCCGGAGCCGTTCGTTCAAACGATTGACGATTCTATCGACCCGCGCCAGCGCAATCTCTTCTTTGCTCTTGAAATGCAGGTAAATAGTTCCTTTGCCAATTCCTACTTCTTGGGCGATGTCGTCCATCGTCATCTTTCTATACCCGTAACGCGCGAGCAGACGGTCGGCGGCATCAAGTATTAAGTCAGGGATGTCTTCACGAACAGCAATAGCTCTCATGGTTTTTGACTGATGACCAGATTGATATTGTAGTCATTTTGAGTCCCACTAAAGGTTTTGTCAACTAAAAACTCGATGGGTT
>JBDUCF010000153.1:0-6515 GCA_040003545.1 Pyrinomonadaceae bacterium
CTCCGCTTGCGGAGAGGGGGAAACAATCAGAAAACGTTGCTCAGGCGTGCACCAGACCAATATTTCGCTAGATTGCACACGAAGTCCGATCATTCTTCCAACATGAGGCCTGCTTTGGACGCCGATCACTCTTCGCCACCTTCCCCGATGCGTCCAAACGGATTCGCCCTGACAAATGGACTCGATATCTTTCCAGCCGAGTTCAGTCTTGATCTTTGCGTCCTTACGAAAACATTTAGAGCGGTCAATCGCTTCATACGCCGCTACAAACGCCGGGTCCCGCCGCCTCAAACTCTCGAGATCCACCCTTCCACTGCGCGTCATCAGTTCAAAAGCAAGCTGCCGCGGGTCGAGATTCATATAGTTCCGCGCATTCTCGAACCAAACCATGCTGTCATACGCGGCAGCTTGATACTCCTCAATGACCGGCTTCCGCGTCTTTTCGAATTCTTCCAGAGCCGCGCGCACGTTCCCGTTTTCAACGAAACACTTTTTCAGCGCGATAGCGTCTTCGAATGCCAGCTTGGTTCCCGAACCGATGGAGAAATGCGCCGTGTGTAGCGCGTCGCCGAGAAGTACCACGTTCTCGTGATACCAACGCGCGTTTTTCACCAACAGAAAGTTGATCCACTTCGAATTGTTCGAGAGTAGCGGTTGCTTATCCATATCTTCGTGGAAAACTGTTTCCAGATAACGGCGGGTGGCTTCGTCGGTCATCCCGGCAAAACCGGCGCTGGTCCAGGTCCGCTCGTCGCATTCAACAATGAACGTGCTGGTGTTTTGGTTGAATTTGTACGAGTGGGCGGCGAACGCCCCGGCGTCGTTTTCGCGAAACGTTAATGTCAGGCCGGGGAACAAACGGCGCGTGCCGTACCAGATGTACTTGTTGGTGCGGACAGCTAAGGTGGGTCGAAAGATATCGGCATACTTCAGCCGCACGGTACTGTTAACGCCATCGGCCCCAACGAGGAGATCGGCATTCAGTCGCAAGTCGTCGATGTTGTTATCGGAAATGTCAGCGCGAAACTCCAGGCCGATATCCAACTCGCGGCAGCGCTGTTGCAGAATCCGCAGCAGGTCGAGGCGCGCGATGCCGGAAAAATGGTTGCCGCGAATCGTTATCTTCTGGTCGCGGTGCACCACATCGACGTTGTCCCAGGTTTGAAAGCTATTCGTAATCTGCTGGAAAGAACCTTCATCCGCCTCTTTCAAGTTCGCCAGCGTCTTCCCCGAGAAAACTACGCCCCAACCAAACGTGTCGTCAGGCCCGTTGCGCTCGTGGATGGTGAGGTCGTGCGCCGGGTCAGCCTGCTTCATGAGAAGGGCAAAGTACAGCCCCGCCGGTCCGCCGCCGATGATGTCAATTTTCATCTGCAAATCTTAGTCGCAAGTCATCCCGCTTGCAGCCGGCTATCTAAGGCACTGGCTAATCTTTCCAGCCCGGTCTTGAATGTCTCCGGCGGACAGCAGATGCCGATGCGAAAATGTTGGGGCATCTCGAAAAACTTGCCCGGCACAATAGCCGTTTCATATTTTTCATTTAGCAGAGTACACAAGGTTTCGACATCGCCGTGACGCAGCAGCGGAAACGAAGTAGTGCCGGTGTCAGTTCTAATCGCGTGAAGATCGTTACGCGTATCAAGGAATTCATTGAGCGAGGCGCGGTTGCTTCCCAGGATTCCCTGCGCTCGCGCCGCGATATGCGGCAGTTGCTCCAGCGCTACAACGCTCAAGCGTTCAGTTGGGTGTGGTCCCACTCCATCGAAAATATCCTTCAGCCGCCACATGCTCTGCGCCCACTGCGGCGCCGCCAGGATCCAGCCACAACGCAGACCGCTAAGTCCATAACCTTTCGTCAGGCTGCTGGTGGCAATGAACTCCGGACCAAGATGAACACAGGATCCCGGTCCATGTTCGAACATCGCTTCGAGATAGACTTCATCAACCAGCACGCGAGCGCCAACACTGCGGGCCAGCCTGCCAATTTCTTTCAAGGTTTCGTTGTCCACCAAGACACTGCTCGGGTTATGCATGTTGGTCAGCACGATAAGCCGCGTCCGCGGCGTGATCTGATTAGCTAAGACTTCGACGTCCACGCGAAAACCGTCGGCAAATGGACGGGGAAAGCGTTTGATGTGGGCGCCAAGGTAGCCGGCGATGGCCAGAAGGGGATCGTAGGTGGGCTCCTCAATCAATACTTCATCGCCATGATCGAGAAGCGTTGCCATTGCCAGGTGGTTCGCCATCGAAGTGCCACCGGAAACTGTTACTACCGATTCCGGTGGGACGCGGCAGTGCGATGCCAGCGCCTCAATCAGCGGCCGGTAGCCATAGCCGTTCGCTCCGTGCAATTCGAGATCGTCAAGCGCGACCTGGAATTCCGCGAAAGGTAGATTGAGCACGCCGCTGAGCGCCAGATCGTATTTCGCGGGCGGCCGGGTTTTGGCCCAATGCATGTAGGACGATTGCTTGTTCATCTTTGGATTTTCAGATTGAGCGCTGGATCATTCCGCTTCCGCCACCCGCCCCAGAGAAAATACACCGGCAAACCGGCCAGCATAATACCCAAACCGATGGCGCTGTTACGCGGATACTTGTAAACCGTGCTGAAAATCACTGCCACGCAGGCAATGATGAAAAATAGTGTCGTCAGTGGGTGTCCCGGTATCCGGAATGTTCTCGGTGCAGCAGGCTCAGCAGGTCGGGCTCGGCTCCTGAACAGAAACACGCACATTGCGGTTAAGGCGAAGAAAACGACGTCAACCGATACGACGTAATTCAGTATCTGTTCATAACGGCCGGAAAGAGCGATCACGATCGCCAGCGCGCCCTGCAAAGCGATCGCAAACGCCGGCACACGCGCTCTATTGAGCCGGGCCAGGGCTTTGAAGAACATGCGGTCCTGGGCCATCGCGAAATAAACGCGCGGCGCAGTCAACATGCTCTGGCTCAGGAAGCCGAGGGTCGAAATGGCAATGCCCACGGCAATGAAACGCGCACCTCGTTCACCCAGAGCCAGACGCATCACGGCTGACGCAGGCGTTTTCGTCTGTGCCAGTCCTTGTGCGCCGAGCGCATGGACGCAGACAAAATTCACCGAGAGGTAAACCCCGATCACTCCCAACACGCCGAGTAATAATCCGCGGGGAAGATTCCTGCGCGGCTCGCGCACCTCGCCCGCTACGAAGCATGCTGTTTGCCAGCCGCCGTACGCAAACTGCACCGGAATCAAAGCTGCGCCAAAAGCTGCCAGGGCCGGCCATAAACTCGGAGACGATCCTGCGTAAGCTGTTATTGTTTCGCTGCGGGGCGGACCGCTGACAGTTAATCCCCAAACAACCAGCGTCCCGATGGCGATCAGCTTTAGAATCATGAACACATTCTGCGTAGTGCTGCCGGCGCGCACGCCGAGGCAATTGATAAGCGTCAGGGCGCTCAGAGCGATCGCAGCTACCAGCCCCGCGTTACGATCACTCGCGGCCAGATGGCCCAACTCCAGAAAGTATTTGGCAAAGGTAACGGCCACCGCCGCCATGCCGCCGGTCTGAATTACCAATAGCAAAGCCCAGCCGTAAAGGAAGGCGATTGAAGGATGAAAGGCGTCGCGAAGATAAACGTACTGCCCGCCGGAAGCCGAGCTCTGCGACGAGAGTTCGGCGTAAATAAAAGCACCGGTCAGCGCAATCAAACCGCCCACGCCCCAGGCGCTCAGGATCAATAGCGGCGTGTGAACTTGTTGCGCAACGACGTAGGGATTGATGAAGATTCCCGAGCCGATGATCCCGCCCATCACGATCATCGCGGTATCGAAGAGGCCCAGCCGGCGCGCTAGCGCCTGGCCTGGTCTGTTCGTTCCGTTATTCGTGGGCTTCTCGGTTGCCAAATGAGTTCGCAGTAGGACAGGTTTTCCTGCCTGTCTCTGTACCCAATGCATCAAGTGCCAGACAAACAGACAGACAAGAATGTCTGTCCTACTACTTCAAAAGCTGGCTCGCGATCACTAGCTTCTGAATTTCCGATGTGCCTTCGTAGATGCGTAACGCGCGCACGTCGCGATAGAGTCGCTCGACGACAGCGCCCCGCACCAGTCCCGCCCCACCCTGAATCTGAACGGCGCTATCAATGATTCGCCCGGCGGCTTCGGTAGCAAAGAGTTTCGCCTCGCTCGCTTCGCGTGTCGAGCGGTCGGCAGCGTTTGTGTCCTTCAAGAACGCCGCGCGATAAACCAATAGTCGCGCCGCATCGAGTTCCGTGGCCATGTCGGCCAGCTTCTCCTGAATCAACTGATGACTGGCTAACGGGCGGCCAAACTGTTGCCGCGTCTTTGCGTAGGAGAGACTTTCATCCAGCGCGCGCCGCGCCATGCCGCAGGCCGCCGCACCCACGCTGGCACGAAATGTGTCCAGTGTTTGCAGTGCCAGGCGCAGGCCATCGCCTTCCGCTCCTATCATGTCCTCCGCGGGAACGCGACAACCGCTGAATTCAAGCTCGCCGATCGGATGTGCCGCCATCATTTGCGTGCGTTCGCGAACACTAAAACCAGGCATGCGGGCGCTGACGACAAAGGCCGACAATGCTACCCGGCCGTCGGCGCGGGCGCCGGTTTTGGCGAAGACAGTGTAGAAGTCCGCGAGGCCCGCATTCGAAATGAAGCGCTTGGCGCCGTCAATCACATATGCGTCACCCTCGCGGCGGGCCGTCGTCTTAATGCCTGACACATCCGAGCCTGCTTCGGCTTCCGTCAAAGCGAACGCAGCGATCGATTTTCCCCTGGCGGCGCGCTCCAGCCAGAAATCGCGTACGTGCTCATTGGCGGCGAGGCTAATCGGATATGTTCCCAGCCCCTGCATCACAAACGCCAGGTCAGCGAGCGACGACGAATACGCGAGCGCTTCCCGAATTAGACATAACGAGCGCAGATCCAATGACTGGCCAGGAATGGCCACTGCATAAGGCAGGAACTCGCCTTCTACCAAAAGGCCAAGGTAAGTTCGAAAGTGTTCGTCGACGCTTTCCTCTTCGTCACCCGCGCGTGATTCGATCTCGCGCGCGGCGAACGCGGCTACTTGCGCAGCCAGCGTGCGCTGATCAGGTGTGAAGAACGGAGTTGTGTCGATGAAGCGGTCCATAGTTGTCAGAACCGCCTGCGGTAGCGGGCGGTTGATCTGATCCTATCAAGCGAATCCGACCAACGATTAACCGCCTGCGGTAGCGGGCGGTTGATCTCGTCCTATCAAGCGAATCCGACCAACGATTAACCGCCCGCTACCGCAGGCGGTTCTGACAAGTGCCTTATTTAAACTTCACGGGGCGCTTCGCAACGAACGCGTCGTACGCTTCGCGAAAATCGGAATGCTGCATACAGACGGCCTGGGCTTGTGCTTCGCATTCAAGCGCCGCCGCCAGATCCATATGCATCTCGCGATTGAGCATCTCTTTCGTTTTCGCCAACGCGAAGGCGGGCCCTTTCGCTAAGCCTTCGGCAAATTGTCCCGCAGTCGCCGCCAGTTGTTCCGCGGGAACCACCCGATTGTACAAACCAATCGCCTCCGCCTCCCGGGCCGAAATGAAATCACCGGTCAGCAGCAGTTCCGTCGCTTTCGTCAGCCCCACGACGCGTGGCAGCAGGTAAGCGGCGCCCATGTCCGCGCCTGAAAGTCCGACCTTAACGAAAAGAAAAGCAATCTTCGCAGCTTCGCTGGCGATGCGAATGTCGGCAGCCAGCGCGATGCAGGCCCCGGCGCCGGCCGTGGTGCCATTGAGACTGGCAATAACCGGTTTGGGCAGGGTGCGAATGTTATGGACCAGAGCGCAAGTCATGCGCGTGAAATCCAGCAGGCCCTGCATGTCACGCGAGAAAAGTTCGCCAATGATGTCGTGCACATCGCCGCCCGAGCAGAATGCCTTGCCCGTCCCGGTTATCACCACGACCCGCACGTCGTCCTGGTCACGCAGGGCAGCGAAGGTCTCAGTTAACTCGCGATAAACTTCGAACGTAATTGCGTTCAGACGATCGGGTCGATTGAGCGTGATCGTTGCTACGCCGTTGTTCGCCTGCTGATATAGAAAGCTGGTTGGGTTTTTCATCCCGTCGCTAATTCTTATTTACGCCCTCTTCTACGATCTTTACCGGCGCAGGCAGTGCCCCGGAGTTCAAAACCTGAGCAATATCCTCCGCCGATTGTTTTGTGAACCTTCCACTGATCTCGCCCTGATCGAAAATCTGCGACTTGATATAGGCAACCGATTTCACTTCGTCATTAAGCGCTACGCCGAGATACGAATTGATGTGTGATCCCGTCCAGGCCCCAAACTTCTCTGCCCCGGCGGGCTTCAATGAAAAACTTATGTAATATTCGTCCCGGCCGGTTCTTGACGGGACCGCCGTAGCATTCCGCAACTCGTTGCCATCGACAATAGGAGGCGATTCAACCACCACCCACCTGGCGGGCTTCGGCGCATGTTCGGGCGTATTACCCGCGGCCACAGGGTCTTCGCGTTCTGTATACGGCAAT
>JBDUCF010000154.1:0-6507 GCA_040003545.1 Pyrinomonadaceae bacterium
CCGACTTGATGAAGATCGTCTTCAAGATCAAGGAAGACGATGCGCGCAATCCGGGCGTCATCGCCGACTGCACCGGTGACAACGCCGGCGATTCCGTGGGCCCGAGCGCTGACGGCTTTGAAACCTACGGTGTCACTGGCGTGGCGCTAATCACCTTTATTCTGCTGGGGGTGCGTGATCCACGGGTGCAGGTGCAGTTGCTGGTCTGGATTTTCGTGATGCGCATCATGATGGTCATCGCCAGTGCGGTTTCCTACTTCGTCAACGACGCTATCGCGAAGGCGCGGTATCGGGATGCAGACAAGATGAATTTCGAGAAGCCCCTAACATCTCTCGTTTGGATAACGTCCATCATCTCGGTCGTTCTCACTTACATTGTTTCCTATCTGACCATTCCCACGCTGGGCAACGACCCAACCCAGTGGTGGAAGCTGGCCTCAATCATCTCCTGTGGCACGCTGGCCGGGGCGATCATTCCGGAGCTGGTAAAGGTATTTACTTCGACTGAATCGGCGCACGTCGCGGAGGTGGTTACGTCCTCGCGAGAAGGCGGACCGTCGTTGAATATTCTTTCGGGTTTGGTGGCCGGCAACTTCTCCGCCTACTGGCTGGGAATGAGTATCGTGGCCCTGATGGCGATCGGCTACTACTTCAGCACCATGGGCCTGGATGCGTTGATGGTCTCCACCGCGCTGGTGAAGGTCGCGCCTGTCTTTGCTTTCGGCCTGGTGGCGTTTGGATTTCTCGGCATGGGACCCGTGACAATAGCAGTTGATTCCTATGGGCCGGTAACAGACAACGCGCAATCCGTGTACGAGTTGTCGCTGATCGAACATGTGCCCAACGTTGAGGAAGAGATCAAGCGAGACTTCAACATGAACGTTAATTTCTCGCGCGCAAAACACCTGCTGGAAGAGAACGATGGTGCGGGCAACACTTTCAAAGCGACGGCCAAGCCGGTGCTGATTGGCACGGCGGTGGTGGGCGCTACCACGATGATCTTCTCGATCATCATGGTGCTGACGAATCAACTGAATAATTCCGGGGCGCTTAGCAACCTGTCGCTTTTGCATGCTCCGTTTGTGCTGGGCCTGATTACCGGCGGCGCGGTAATCTACTGGTTTACCGGTGCTTCTATTCAGGCGGTTACAACCGGCGCGTATCGCGCGGTTATGTTCATCAAAGCCAACATCCGGCTCGAAGGAGTGGAGAGAGCTTCGGTCGAGGATAGTAAGAAGGTCGTCGAGATCTGCACGCAGTACGCGCAGAAGGGTATGTTTAATATCTTCCTGACAATATTTTTCTCGACTTTAGCCTTTGCGTTCGTCGAACCTTTCTTCTTCATCGGTTACCTGATCTCCATTGCCCTATTTGGACTTTATCAGGCGTTCTTCCTGTCAAATACCGGCAGCGCGTGGGACAATGCGAAGAAAGTGGTAGAGGTTGACCTGAAACAGAAAGGGACGCCCCTGCATGATGCCACTGTCATCGGCGACACAGTTGGCGATCCCTTCAAAGACACATCGTCAGTGGCAATGAATCCGGTGATCAAGTTCACGACGCTGTTTGGGTTGCTGGCGGTTGAGTTGGCGGTGTCAATTGCGAATCCGCGAGGGCAATTTGGCGAGAACGGCCCAATGATTGGCCACATTCTGGCGCTGGTTTTCTTTCTCGTTTCAACCGTATTCGTCTGGCGTTCGTTCTACCGGATGCGCATCGGCGTGGTTAAAGCGCCGGCAACCGAAGGACCGACGGACAGCATTGCTACTGACTAGGATTGCCATCTCGGGTTTCAAATTTGAAGTTTCGGGTTATCTGGCGTTTCGAGTTATGATCGGACCTCAATTATTTAAGTGAGCCGTAAGCAGTCCTCGGGAGTCAGTTGTCAGTGGCTAGTAGTCAGTTGTCAGTTGTCCGCCGTTTACGCGAGACAACTGACCACTAACAACTGACCACTGACCACCATAGCTGCTAACTGCTTACGGCTAACTGCTTACGGCTAACTGCTTACTCTTATGATTCGCTCGATACTGTTCCCAACTGATTTTTCCGCAGTCGCCAACAGTGCTTTTCCGCTGGCGGTGGCGATTGCGGCGCAGTTCGATGCGACAATTTATTCGCTGCACGTTTCCCAGGGCGGCGATCCCCACGTGACTGAAACCTCGCGTTACGAATTTCCTGCCCTCGCGAAAGGCGCAACCGCCGTGCGCGTCAAGGAAGCAATTATTCCAAAGGACGATGACGATCCGGCGGAAGTAATTATGCGCGAAGCGCAAGCGCGCGCTTGCGATCTGATCGTTATGGCATCGCATGGAAGATCTGACGTCGCCCAGTTTTTTCTGGGCCGAAGCGTTGCCGAGCAAGTGGCTCGCGATTCGAAAATCCCCACCGTCATTGCCAGGCTGTTTGGTCCGCGGCGCACCACCCGGCCCATCGATCGATTTGAGCGAATTATCTACGCAACAGATCTCCGGGAAGACTCTAAAACGATTCTACCAACTGCGGCATCGATTGCCCGCAAGACCGGGGCCAAGTTGGAAGCGGTTTGTGTTTTCGGCGAAGGTGACGAACAGCCGGCGGATGGCGGCCACGCAACTCTGCAAAGATTTTTCGCCGAAGCGGAAGCCGCGGATTTCTTTGGTCGCTTCGATACAGTTCGGGGCGGCGTGGCGGAAGGCGTAGTTGAGTACGCGGCGCGACACAACGCAGACATCCTCGCCATTACCACCGCGCTTTGCTGCGGCGGCGATGCGACAATGACAGATACAGCCGAGTTCATCATACGCAACGCTCCCTGTCCGGTGCTTTGCGTGCGACCTTAAGAGAGAGAGACTGGAATTATGGACGCTTCATTCGTCAAATCAGAAACACTCACCGGGGTGGCGCTGGCGCCGCTCGACTGGGCCCGATCCATTGGTCTCGTCGTCGCATTCAGTTTATTGACGGCACTATCAGCTCAGATTGTCATTCCGATGTGGCCCGTGCCCATTACCGGCCAAACATTCGCCGTGTTATTGACCGGAGCTCTGCTCGGATCTCGCCTGGGCGCTGCGGCGATGATCGTTTACCTAATCGAGGGCGCCAGCGGTCTGCCTTTCTTTCAACAGGGGCACGGTGGTATCGCCTACCTTTTGGGACCAACCGGCGGCTACCTCGTTGCTTTCCCCGCCGCGGCTTTCATTACCGGCGCCTTCGCCGAGCATGGCTGGGACAAGCGCTTCTTTAGCGCTGCGGCCGCAATGGCAATCGGCTCGGTTTTGATTCTTCTCAGTGGCTGGGCCTGGCTCTCTTTCTTCCGCTCTCCAATGTTCGCGTTCCACGCGGGTGTCGAGCCTTTCATCATTGGTGACGTCATTAAAATCCTGCTCGCCGCCGCTGTGCTGCCCTCAGGCTGGGCCCTGCTGCGACACAAACGTTAGGCCCTTATAAGAAAGGCCTTTCTAATAAATCGATGGGCTCTCCATCGACAGCGTCAGGTGTTTCTTTCGTCAATCTAATACAAGCAACGCAAGGGTTTTATTGCTCTGCCTTCCCTGCATTCGGAGTTGATCACGGCGTGATCCGACCGCCGCACGAGGTCTGATATCTCGCGTTCACGCAGAGATGAGGATCTCCGCCGGCTCTAATGAAATAGTTTAGTTACGACCCGCATGGAACTAGCGCCACAGAACGATGCGGTATTGTTGCCCTACTTGCGAGCGACGGGCGAAACAGAAGCCGGCAGCGCTCTCGAACAGGTGGTCTGCGAACGCGCGCAACCACTTATTCGCGACATCATTCGCAGCAAGCTGCGGGTGGGCCACTCTTCCAGCTCGGACATCACTGATGATGAAGCCACTGAGATGGTGAGCGACGTTACGCTGAAGCTTTTAGGGCGGCTCGTCGAGCTTAAGTCCAACACTGCCGACAAAGCCATAAACAATTTCCGCGGTTACGTCGCGGTCATGTCTTATCACGCGTGTGACCAGTATTTGCGCAAGAAGTATCCGCGGCGCTACAGCCTCAAGAATCAACTTCGCTACATTCTTACGCATCGCGATGGTCTTGCCTTGTGGGAAAGCGATGAGAGACCCCTGCTTTGCGGCTTTGCAGAATGGAAGGACAGCAAGCAAGTAAGGCGACAGGCAAGGCTTAGCGAACTGCTGGACAAACCGAAGCTGTTTGCTAACTCCATAAATGCGAAGTTGAGTCTGCCCAACCTGCTCGCGACAATATTCAATCGGAACGGCGGGCCACTTGAGTTGGACGACCTGGTCTCGCTGGTCGCTGATCTATGGCAGATAAAAGACGGCCCATCAGCGCCCATTTCAATCGACTCTGACACTGTCGACGCCTATTCAGGTCGGCCCCAATTGCATGAACAGCTTGACGCCAGAATGGATCAACGCAGCCAGCTCGAAAGGTTGTGGGCTGAGATTCGTGAGTTACCACTCCGGCAGCGCGTAGCACTGCTGCTGAGTCTTAGAGACGCCAATGGCCGTGGCGTGCTTACTCTACTACCGCTGGTCCGGATTGCCTCGATTCGCCAGATTGCGGAAACGCTCGCAATGCCGGCGGAGAAACTGGCAGCCTTGTGGAATCAGTTGCCGGTTGAAGATGCGATTATCGCGGCATCGCTTGGAGTGACGCGCCAGCAGGTAATAAATCTGCGCAAGTCCGCGCGCCAACGACTGTTGCGACGAATCAGGGACTTTGGATGAATGTGAATATCAAGAGTTTCGTGATGGTAAGATCGAAGCCGTGTTTGCGTCGAACCAAATTAGAAGGGGACGGTCTGCCACCCGGAGGCATGCCGAAAAGGTCGAAAAATGTCGCGGCATCTTTCTGAGCAAGACATCGAGCGCTACCGAAATCGCGAGCTGTTGCCCGACGAACTCTTAGCGCTGGACGATCACCTCGGGAACTGTGGCTCGTGCCAGGCCGAAATTCGTTCCAGCGAAAAGCCAAACGAGACGTCTGCGCAGATAATGACGGCCTTGCAGGCAGAAACCGACTTCGACGATACCCATCTGCTTTACCAGGAGATGGCCGATTACGTTGACAACACTTTGAGCGAGGTAGACCGCGAGATCGCAGAGGGACATTTGGAATGCTGTCAGGCCTGCAAAGTAGAAGTGGATGATCTCCTGGCGACAAAGGCGAGTCTCACTCGACTTCCCGGCGTTACTTATTCACCTCGCGAGGCTCCCAATCTCTGGCGGCGATTGATTGCGCTGTGGCAGTTGCCGTCAATCAGGATTCCGGCGCAGGCCCTGGCGGCGATTATTCTCGTGGCCCTGATTACCTGGGTCCTGGTGTCGTATTCCCGCAAGCAGGCTGAAGAGGCGCGCCTTCCCGCCGGTCAGGAAAATAAGAATGTAGCCGGCAATTCCGTGGTTCCCGCTCCGAGATCGGGCCCGACGAACACGTCGTCTCCGCAGCCAGACCAAAGTAACGCTGGCCTGGTTGTTGATCTGATCGATGCGGACCATCACATCGCGTTGAATAGCGAGGACAAGTTGCTGGGACTGGAGTCGACGTCCCCGCAAATTCAGAGTGAGGTAGCGTCAGCTCTAAAGAACGGTCGCGTCAAGGCTCCCGCGTTCATGGTCGATCTCAAAGGGCAATCCGGCAGATTGATGGGCACCGGCTCTTTGACCTACGGCCTGTTGAATCCGGTGGCCACCGCCGTGGAGCCGCGCACGCCGACGTTCCGCTGGCGCGCAATTCCCGGCGCAGAAAATTACGTGGTGACCATCTACAGTAGCGATGGGCAGAAGACGATCGCGAGTGATCAACTCACGGAGACGAAATGGAAAGCGAGCGCACCGCTCGAGCGCGGCCGCATATACACCTGGCAAGTCAGAGCAAATAAGAAAGGGCAGGAAGTATTGCTGCCGCCTCCCGCCGCTGCAGAAGCAAAATTCAGAATCATCGATGCCGCTACCGCGAAAGAATTAGTGCAAGTTCGCCACAGTGATTCACGTTCGCACCTGGTGTTGGGCATTGCCTACGCGGAGGCAGGAATGGTCGACGAATCCGAACATGAATTGCAGAAACTGCTTGACGCCAATCCAAAATCTCCAGTCGCCCGAAGTCTCCTGCGCAGCGTGAAATCTCTTCGGAGATGATCTGGGGTGTGCCGCCAGAGCGGGCGCCAGCACTTTGAGTGTTGCGCACCGCACTCCAAATTCAGAAGCCATCGCCTACAACCACGAATCCTGCCCAGAAGAACGGATGTTGGTAGCGTTTCGTTCGCAGCAGCTTCAACTGTGCCTGCCGCAGCGCTTCCGCTTTAGTTATTGCGAAGCGAGCGCCGCCGGTCACAGATTTGAGGTTGCGATGAAAGTTCAACATCAGTTCGGTGGTGCTGGCCGATTCGACGCTCCACTGGCTGACGACAGTCGTGGGAGTTCCCGCCACAAAGAAGGCCCAGGTCAAACCGATCACTCCCTCGCCGGCGCCGATGCGGCCGCGAGCCGTATCGCAGGCAGACAAGACAACAAAATCTGCTTTGAGATCAAGATC
>JBDUCF010000155.1:0-6507 GCA_040003545.1 Pyrinomonadaceae bacterium
TCCACCCATATTCGATAGAGCTGCTGCCATTTTGTATCTACTCCCAACGCATAATCGCTGGGAAAACCGACGCGAAAAACGCTGGACGGTTCAAAAATCGTGCGCGGCAAAAAGAAGCGCAGGAACATCAGGAAGCTCGTTACCAGAAAGCCGGTAATGCTGGCCCAAACAATGCGCCGGCGCATTTTATTTACGGGAGGATCAGGTGTGCTTTCGAGCAGCGGGCCGCCGGCCGGAGGCCTCGCCGCCACAGGCTTTGGAGGCGCCTTTGCAACTGCGGACGTTGGTGTCGAACCCGCCTGAGCCGCGCCGGGCGCAACCCTGGCAGCGGGAGTAGTTGCCGACGGAACTTCCTTCGCTGGGGGAGTGTCGGCAACTTTCCCAGCGTTCAAAGTCTCGTTTGGGTCGCTATCCACTCCGCAAACCTCCACCTTTGAACCTTGCGAACCAGCAGCAGAGCGTCATTAACCTGCGCAGAGCGCGGCTGACGTCAGATATACAATTCCCCCCTACACAGGGATGACTCTCTGCGACTTCGACCAAACAATCTGCACTGTCATTAGAGCGCCGCGCCAAAATAATTTATGAAAATAGCGCGGTGCCAGCATTTATAACCGATTTTACGATATGCTGGCAAGGAGATTTGTTTGTGGCACAGAGTTCGTCTGTGACCCATTTCGAAACCACAGACTAAAGTCTGAGCCACTGAGGCAGGCAATGACAAAGACTCAGGTAATTCTTTACGGGCGACCGGGATGCCACCTATGCGAAGAGGCTAAGCAGGCCATTGAAGCCGCCGGCTGCTCCGATCTCTACACCCTGACAGAAGTGAATATCGAAGCGGGTCCGGTTTTGCTCGATTTATACAAAGACCACATTCCTGTCGTCTCCATTAATGGGGTTGAGGCTTTCAGGCATCAGGTCGATTCAGACCTATTTAAAGAAAGAGTATTGACCAATTTAAAGAAAGAGTATTGACCAAAAGCGCGGGCAAGCCACGTTACTGACCGCGGGCCTTTTGACTTGCGAGGGGTGGGAAATGAGGAAAGCCAAGCAGATTTTCTATCCACCCTGCCTCCCAACCCCCGCTAACCATTTCCCCGCTCTATGCAGAAGGGGTGCCTGCCCCCACTCTCGCAGAGACGAAGTTCAATCCGCGACTGCATTCCTCAATCGATCCAAATAATCGGTCACGTTCCTGGTCGTCGGTGGTTTGCCGGTAGGCCAACAACATTTCCTTGAGCGACGCCAGTTCTTTGTAAAGTCCGGCGTTTTCGATAGGCGGAGTCAGGTAGGAAATCAGCTCGGCGTAGGATCGCCGCTTGGCTATTGTTCCCTCGGATGGATTGTTGACGCTATAGATGTAAAGGTTCGGCAGCTCGCCAATGAGACGATCGGGCCAGCATTCGTCCGACAACCCTACTTGCTTGCCCGGCATGAATTCCAGCGCCCCGTGGGTGCCGACGTGGATAACCGCATCTGCGTGGAAAACTTTTTGCAGGTAAGTGTAGAAGGCCATGAAGCCATGATGAGGCGCGCCGCTTTGCGCCATCAGGAGCCGCATCGGGTCACCTTCGTAGCCAAAGGTCGGCTGCAATCCGATAAAAGCATTGCCGAGCGTCACCCCCTGAATCAGCAAATCATCGCCAAAGGAATTGATCACTCCCGGCGGCGGTCCCCATTCATGCTCGACTTCTGCGGCGTAGGGACATAGACGAGTGTATTCTTCAGCGCTCATCCGATAGGCTACATTCGCCGTGGCGCCAAACTCTTCGGCCTGGTGGGAAAGCATCAGATCGCGCAAGGCCGCGGCGGTTGCCGGCACTGTGACCGTATAGCCGTCGTCCTCAAGCTGCAGCAATGTCTCGTGCAGGCTGGCAAAGACGTCGAGATCAGCCGCTGTCCCGATGTTTCCTTTGTTCGGCGGGAAACAGTAGATGATCAGCGCCAGCTTCAGGTCGGCCCGCTTCGCAGTTTGCAGGCGGTTCCAGTTCTTCAGTCGCCGTGCAAATCTCTGACAACGATCCGCCAGAGGAACAGGTTCAAACGAGGCTGCCGGCATGCCTCCATAAACAAACGGCTCAGTTGCGCCGTCAATTTCCGGAATCGCAATCTGCATCCCGGCCTGGATTGGATTCAGGCCAGTGCCCGACGCCCGCCAGGCTTCGATGGTCTGGATATCGAGGCTAACCGCCGAGCGAAACGGAACATTCAACTCCTGCAGAAACTCTGCCGCCGCTACGCTGTCATTCATCGCCGGGCCCCCAACGAAGCTAAACCCCGTCAGTGAAACGATCTGACTGACGCGGGACTTGAGCTTGTCGGCGGCGGTTAGTTGTTCATTGTTGGTTGTTCCGGTTTTCGCCGGAGTTCCCTGTTCGCCGGTCCTGGCTCGGATTTGCGGCTTTGATTTTTGACCCTTCGACGTTGGTTCGATAAAGAACTTCCGGCATGCTTCTCGATTGTCCATCAGCGTCGAGATCGCGGGAATCACGCTGAGCCCTTCAGCTTCTATTGCTCTGATCAGCCCGTCATAGTGCTTGCGGGTATTGCTGACGACCTGCGGCCGCATTAGGAGAAGGCCGATGGTTGTCTTCGGATCCAATGGGTCTCCGCCAAAGTTTTGCTTAGTGCCTCTTGCCTTTTGCCTTCCATTCCCGTACCACTTCCTGTATTCAGCAAACGATTGAAACAGCGCGGCCGCATCCGGATGATAGACTGCCACTGATGGCATAGTCTCGGGCGGCGCAATCGTAACCTTTTTCAAACGCTGGTCCGGGACATAGTGCTTCAGCGCAAACAAAACCATTGCGCGAATGTTCGCCGGTGTCGGCTGCAGGAAGTAGCAAAAGATGTAGAGGTAATTCTTAACGTCGCGCAACTTTCCGGCGCTGGGAATGAACCGCAAAATCAACGGCAATCGATCAACCAGCTTCAGATACTGGCCATGACCGTTCTTGGATCCATTGCCTGAGCGATGCGCTCGTGCCTGACTTCCGATCCACGAGCCAGCCGTTGCCAGCAGTCGCGTGGCAGCACCCCCGTTCTCCTTTGCTGCTGTTGGAGTCCCTTCTTCGCGCCGTCCGCTTTCTTTGTTTGCCCCCTCGCGCGAAAACTTCCGAAGGACCTGCTCGATATCCAACTTTCCCATCCGCGTCCGGCGCATCAGCTCCGGCATGCAGTTGATCACAATGACGGCGTGATGACGTGACTGATACCGGTCTAATAACGGAAGCAGGCGCGCCGCGTTCTCGCCGTCCATCACGTGAATGACAAAGACCACGTCCGTCTGGCCTAGATCCTGATCAACTCGCTGCCACTCATCGTCCGTTAGAGGCGCGCCAAAATTGTGGGCAGCGATGGACAAATCGAGCTGGTGGTCTCGATTGATGTCCCGTTCCGCCTGCCGCAGCGGCGCTAACAGACTCGAGCCGACATATAACGCGGTAACTTTCATTTAGTCTCTACCAAGGTATTTAACGACGGGCATGATTCGTGTTATTTCGTGGTCTTTCGTGCTATTTCGTGGATCGTTTGTTAGCGCTGCCAAGGCCAACAACCACGAAATCACACGAATCAGCACGAATAACGCGCCTTCATATTACATATCTCTTCCATTCCAGTCTGACCGCGCTACCAAAGTTAATTAACAACCCAACACGCTTCTGAGTCGCCTTCATATAGTTAAGAAGCTGCGCCTCCTCACGTCCTGTTAGTCGCTCGCAAACCTTTAGCTCCGCGATAATTTGGCTAAAGCAAATCAAATCCGCAACGTATTTTTTTCTTAGCGCCTGGCCCTTGTATTCAATAGTCAGACGGCACTGTGGCTCGAATGGTATGTTTCGCCGTGCCAGTTCTACCTCTAACGCTTCCTGATAAACCGGCTCAAGAAATCCACGGCCCAATTGGTAGTACACATCCATGGCGGCGCCGACAATCAAATACACTTCATCCTTGAGAATTAGTTCAGGCATCGCATGCGGATCGTTCTACAACCACGATAACCAAACGATCCACGAAACGACACGAAGTATCACGAAATAACACTAAAGGAGCTAACCAAAACCTTTGCATCGCTATGCGTGCGCGAGATCCCGCAACTTTTCTAATATCTCCTCCTCGGGATTCCAGTACCCGCGATGGTGTGCCTCGAGCAGCCGCTTCATCAGCGCCCGGACCGAATCCGGATTCAGTGCCAGCAGACGATTGAACATCTCCGAATCCAACAGGAAGGTCCTGGTAATGTCGGTGTAGATCCACGGATCGACCGCATCTGCGGTAGCACTCCAGCCGAAAGTATTCAAAACATGATTCTCGATTTCAGCCACGCCGCGAAAACCATGCTTCAGCATTCCTTCGTACCATTTGGGATTCAAAGTCTTGGCACGCGTCTCCAGCCGAATCGTCTCTTCCAATGATCGAATCTTTGTCTGCGGCGAAAGCGAATCAGACAAATAGATTGCCGGCCGGGATTGAGCGCGTTTTTCAACCGCCCGGGAAATTCCGCCGAGATATTCGAAGTAATGATCGACGTCGGTAATGCCGACCTCGAATGAATCGATGTTCTGATACGTCGCTTCTACGCGCGACAGGGCGGCATCCATTAACTGTGGGGCCTCGCGGCCCTCAATCGTCCGGCCCTTTGAGTCGCGGGCATAGGCAAAGCATTTGCGCGTGACGAACAGGTCACCGAGCGAGTCCGGCGTTTCCCAGCGCGAATCAATCACCATGAAATTCACATTCGTCCCATAGTTACCCGGGGCATTGGAAAACACGCGAGTGACAGCATCGTCAAACTCTGCGCCGCCGGCATCGACCTGCTCCCGGACGTTGCGCCGCACGTAATTCATGTCCAGAGGTTCGTCAAGCGCTGCCACGCACCGAACCGCCTTATCGAGTAATGCCATTGTCGGCGCGAACAAATCGCGAAAGATGCCCGACACCGTCATCACTACATCCATGCGCGGGCGCTTTAGCTCCTCCAAAGGAATTACTTCAACTTCAGTAGTGCGATTCAGCGCATCGGTAACAGGCCGGACGCCCAACAACCACAGCGCTTGCGCCACGCCTTCGCCTTGCGTCTTGATGTTGTCCAGCCCCCAAAGCACCAGCGCCAGCGCGCGGGGATAACGGCCGTGCTCATCAAAATGACGACGAAGCAAAGCACCAGCAGTGTGCTCGGCGCGCGCGAACGCAATTGGCGACGGGACTGAATATGGATTGACCGCGTGAGTATTGCGACCAGTTGGCAGGACGAGCGGATTCTGCACGATGTCGGCGCCCGGTCCGGGCTCGATATATTCGCCCCGCAAGGCGCGCCTCAGCGAATCCATTTCGTGATTGGAATCAAGCTCTTTGAAAACATTCGTAAGCAGCTGAAAAGTCGGAAGTGACTCTTGCTTCTCGACCCGCGCTCTCGAATTCAGCCAATCAGTAGCCGCGTCGGCTCCCTCATCGCAGAAGCGCCTCACTGCTTCCGCGACAATCCCATCGATTAGTTCCAGGACATCACTACTGGCCGTCTCCTTAAGCAACAGGTCGTAACCATCGATTCCCAACCCTTGCGCAACCAGTTTTGGCAATGCGTACACGCCGAGCTCCGGCCGATCGAAGGATGCGACCATTCGCAGCAGGTCTGTTTTCTCCTGAAGTTCCGACGCGCGGCCAAATACATGCAAACCAGTCGGAATCAGCCGCTGCTCAATTTCCAACAATCGATCGTAAAGCTGGACGACTCTGCGGTCGCGTTCGGTGGCCGAGGTCATGGTTTTGTCAACTCTTTTAGTTTTCTCCTTCGACTACGCCGAAAATGGAAACACGAACCCGGCGAAGGAGGTGGCTTCACGGTTTCTCTGTTGACCCGAAAGTGATTCTCTTATTTCGCAACAGTAATTCTTTTAGCTGAAAAGCCTATTCTCAGCAAGGCACTTCCCGCTTAGTCATCAGAAATAACTTAAATTGCGTCTCGAAGAGACCGGCACTCAGAAGCTAAGTAATCCAACGCGCGCCAGGTTTCAATTTTAGTCTCCAACCTAACTCACTCCACGCAAAAAATGCAAAAAATGCAAAAAAATTTGTTGACTAAGTAAATGAATCGTAATAGAGTTCGCGCGCCTTGCAAGCCTGCAAGGTTGATTCCTTACCCGTTAATTGATTTCTAGCTAAATTCGGCCGGTGTCTCCCCATTTTTTGTCTGGCCGTGTCGCCTAGACACCACGACTTTACTTTTTCGGCCAGGCTTCACCATCCAAGGTTTCCAGGGGGGTGCATTACCCGCAGTTTGCCGCCCGGCAAATTGTCAGCGTGGTCTTGCACAAATGATTTTCTCTTCCAACCCTAGGAGGACCCCATGAAATTTGTAAGGATCTTGCTTTTTCTGTTCTTTGCAGCGGCACTCGCATTGCCGATGTGGATGTCGCAACCCGTCGAAGGTCAAACCGGAACCGAGGCACTCACCACTGACATGGATGCCAAGACCGATGACCTATTTAACAATTTTGGCGCGCG
>JBDUCF010000156.1:0-6493 GCA_040003545.1 Pyrinomonadaceae bacterium
CCGAATTGCCGACTAACTCGCCGAAGGTGCCATGGTCTTGCAGTTGCCGTCGTAAAAGTTCGTTCTCGCGCTTTGCTTGCGTAAGTTCAACTGCCCGGTCAAGCACCACCCGAAGCTTGTTGGCGTCAACCGGCTTCTCAAAGTAGTAGAAGGCACCCTCTTCCTGAATGGCTCGAATGGCCATCTCGACGGATCCACTCTCTGCGATCAGGATAACCGGGATTTCGGTTTGTTGTGTCTTGACGTGGCGCAGAACATCGAAGCCGCGCCCGGAAATGAGGCTGGGACTATCGACTATTACCGCCGGATCAGTTTTCAAGATGGAAACAGGATCGGGGGAACCATTCTGCTCGAGAATTGCGTCGTAACCCCACGAGGAAATCAGTTTTTGCAGGGCTTTCCCGCTTTTTGCATCGGAGTCTACGACAAGTATGCGACGAGTTGAGACTGACATCGTTAAGCAGTTTAGCATGAAGACACTATCCGCAGATTACGCAGTTTACGCGGATTATCCAGAACCACCACTTATCTAAGAGCGCTATGAGATGCTATTCGTCCGTAACTTCTGAATCAGCGTAATCGGTGTAATCTGCGGATAACGTGGGTCTACCGCGCAAAATAGTCGGCGATGGCCCGAGCGAGGGAGGGGATTGTAAATTGCCCTGGCTGGATTTCAACTCTCAAGCCGTAATCGGCGGCAGTCGTGGCTGTGACATCACCAATACACGCAATCACAACTCCCGCGAGCGCTTCGCTCAGGTCCCGGGTGTCGAAGAGTTGAGCGAGGTTCCTGACCGTTGATGAACTGGTGAAGGCTATGCAGTCGGCACCTCCGGAAAGCATAGCGGCCATGCGTCCGGGATCTAGATTCTTAGGCAGCGACGTCCGGTAAGCAGGGACCACATCGACACGGGCGCCCGACTTCTCCAAAGCCCGGGGCAAAAAGTCGCGCGCCACAGAAGCACGGGGAATCAACACGTTTAGATTCCTGAGCCCCTCCGTGCCGCCGACGAAGTTTTCCAGCGCTTCGAAAACGCCTTCAGCCTTGAACTCTTCCGGTATTACGTCGACGTGGACGTGCAAATCGTTCAACCTCTCGGCAGTCGCTTCGCCGATAGCACAAACTTTTAACTCATCTACATCACTAGTGTCTCGATCCCGCGCTCGCAGCCGTTGGAAAAAGTAGTGCACGCCATTCACGCTGGTAAAAACGAGCCAATCGTAACCATAGAGATGATCTATGGCCTCGTCCAAACGTTCGTAATTATCAAGCCCGCTGATTTCAATGGTGGGACATAGGATTACCCTGGCGCCGTAACTTTGGAGCTCGGCGGCAAAATCATCCGCCTGGGCCAGAGCGCGAGTGATCACGACGGTGCGGCCGGCGAGGGGTTGGGCGGTTCTAGTCAAGATAAGACCTATATTACCTATAGGACCGATAGGACCTATGAGATCTTTGCCTCCAGTAGCTCGCCGGCCCCATTCGCCAGAAGTCGTTCTGCGAGCCGGCTGCCCAGTTTCTCCGCTTCATCTAACGGGCCCGAAATATGATCTCGCACGATGCGTTCCCCAAGCGCGTCGGCCACCAGGCCCTGAAGCCTGATACGCTTGTCGCGGACAATCGCATACCCTGCAATCGGTAACAGGCATCCACCTCCCAGGCTCAACAGGAAGGAACGCTCGGCAGTACATGCCAGCCGGGTAAATTTATGGTCCAACTTGCCAACAAGCCCCACAGTGTCTTCATCGCCGGCGCGTGCCTCAATTGCAATTGCGCCCTGCCCGACGGCCGGAAGCATTTCCTGGGGCGAGAGTGGCGCGCTAATCCGATTCTCCCGATCCAGCCTGCGCAGCCCGGCGCAGGCGAGCACCAGGGCATCGTATTGTCCTTCATCAAGTTTGCGCAGCCGGGTATCTACATTTCCACGCAGATCCTTGAAAACGAGGTCGCTGCGAAGATTCTTCAACTGTGCCAGTCTGCGCGGACTCGAAGTTCCGATGGTCGCCTCTTTTGGCAAGGCGGCGACCGAGGGGTTTACCCCGCCAGATATCTGAGTGAGCCGACCGAGCACGAGCGCATCTCGCGGATCTTCGCGTTTACAGATCGCGGCGATTATCAACTTGTCCGAAAGAATTGTTGGCAGGTCCTTCAACGAATGGACTGCAATGTCAGTGCGGCCATCAAGCAGCGCATCCTCAAGCTCCTTTGTGAAAACACCTTTTCCACCGATTACTGAAAGCGGATCAGTTTTCACGTCGCCCGTCGTCTTAATGATTTCAATTTGGACTTCCAGCGAAGGGTGAAGCCGCTCGAGTTCTGCCTTGACCATCTGCGCCTGGATCAGCGCAAGCTTCGAACCACGTGAGCCAATTACGAGACTGTCTTTCATGTGAATTTGGAAGGCTGCCTAATCTTCGAGGCCGAAGATATCACGCCAGGCCTGGATTGTTTCTGCGTCGCTGCCGTCGTAGGAGCGTCTCATATGACTCAACAAAGGATGGGAGATTTTGTTGACCGTAGACACCAGCAAAGCTTCCACGGCGCGCTCCTGTTCCGGCGTCAGGTGGCCGAGCCGATTTCGCTGATTAGTCAGCTCCAGTCGGGCGATATCCTGAAGTTTTTGGCGAAGCGCGCCGATAGTGGGGCCGATATCCAGTGCGCGAAGGGCTTGCTGAAACTGCATAATCTCGGATTCGACAATTAATTCGGCGCGCTCGGCTGCGCGTTCGCGCTCGCGAATATTCGATGAGACTACCGACTCCAAATCATCTATGTCGAAAACAAAAACGTTGGCGATATCCCCGACTGCCGGATCGATGTTACGAGGAACGCTGATGTCAATAAAGAACGACGGTCGATTGCGTCTTTTGTTGAGCGCGTCGCGGGCCATCTGCTCGGTAATCACATAATGATCTGCGGCGGTCGAACAGATAACGATATCGGCCTCTGCCAGGTAGTTGGATAGTTGATCAAAGCTGACCGCTTCTCCTCCCAACTCGGTTGCCAGGCGCGCGGCCGGTCCTTCCGTCCGGTTAGCGAGCAACACCCGGCTGACGCCCGCATTGATCAGGTGACGCGCCGAAAGTTCAGCCATCTCTCCGGCGCCAATCAAGAGTGCGGTTTGTCCTTTGAGTGATTTGAAAATCTTTTTGCCCAGCTCGACTGCCATGTAACTGATCGAGACGGCATTCGCGCCGATTCCAGTTTCATTGCGAACACGTTTGGCCGTTCGGAATGCGTGATGGACCAGGCGGTTAAGTATTCGCCCGGCGGTGCCCGCTTCCAGCGCAATGGAATAGGCCTTACGCACCTGGCCCATAACCTGAGGTTCGCCTACAACCATTGAGTCCAGCGAAGAAGTTACGCGAAAGAGGTGCCGGACGGCCTGATCGTCAGCGTGGGTGTAAAGGAGTGATTCGTAAAGAGAGCGGGGCAGATAGTCTGACCGGCTGAGAAACTGAATCACTCGTTCAGTGGAATCGCTCAACTGCCCGTTTGCTGTTTCCGTCAGCACTTCCACCCGGTTGCAGGTGGAGACGATCAAAGCTTCCCGAACGATTTGTCCATCGACCAGCGAACGCAACCCAGCTGCGCACGCCTCTTCGGTGAACGCCAGCTGCTCACGCACCGCAACTGGTGCGGACTTGTGATTGACTCCTACTAATACGATAGACATTGCGAAGTGCTATTCAAAAACCACCTTGACGCTGCTTTTCCAGAAACTGACAGATGGCTCTAAGCTAAGAATAGGATGCTACCCAAAAACGTGATACCCGCCCATAAGTCTGGCGCCAAAGAATGTAAAGAGGACGAGGGCGAATCCGGCTACGCCCATCCACGCAGCCATGCGTCCGCGCCAGCGGGAAGTAGAACGGTAAAGAATCAGCAAAAGGTAGAGCAGCCACGTTATCGCCGCAAAGATCTCCTTTGGATCATTGTGCCATAGTCGCCCGTCGCGTGACGATGACCAGAGCATTCCGGTCGCAATGCCCACCGTCAACAATGTGAGACCGATTGCGGCCGAGCTGGTGGCAATTTCGTTAACTGTAGTCAACGAAGGCAGTCGATGAAAGATGGCGCTAAATTTCTTTAGTTTAAGCTCACGCTCTTGTAATAGGTACATAATGCTGGTCACGAAAACCACAAAGAATGCGGCGTAAGCAAACAGTAGCAGCGTAGTATGAACCGGGAAAAGCCACGTGGCCGAGATGGTGCTGGTTTCGGCCGAACCGCCGGGTTCCAGTCGCGTGATGATAGCAATGAATATCAAAACCGAGACGAGGGGCAGGGTGAAAGTGCCGAGCGCTCTGGCGCGATAACGGTAAAGTACGAGCGCATAGCTCGCTACCAGCGTCCAAGCCAGGAAGGAGACAGTCTCGCGAAAATAAAAGAGCGGATAGTGGCCATAGATCACCCAGTCAGCGACTATCGCGGCTGTATGCAGCACAAAACCAATAAGCATCGCTAATTCCGACACGCGCTGAAGCGCGCGACGTTTGTTGATAAACGCCAGCACTGCATGAATTGCCGCGACCACATAAGCCGCTAAAACGGCTAGCAACAGAGATCTCATTGGGTGATGGAGCGAACGGGAGTGATTCTAATTGAATGGCTGACGGCGTAGCAAGGAAGCGGCTTTTCGAGAGTACCACCGTCAACACCTTTGCGCGCCTTTGCGTAATCCTTTGCGCTCTTTGCGGTTTCAGTTGATAGTAACCGCAAAGCGCCCGGCCCGTCCTCGACGGACAGGTAACACGATGAAACTTGCAGGACTCCACAATCATATCCGTTAGAGAGTGGACTTGTTCGCCGACGCGGCGCGGGGCACAACCGGGGTCCCAGCGGGGCAGCCCCGCTGGGGTGGACGTGTGCCCTCTCTAAACAGGCGGTTACGGAGGGCGGAGTTTCTAGTAAGAACGCTAGAACTCGCAAAGTCGCGCAAAGGCAAACCGAACCAGTACTCACTTCAGGTCGAGTCAAATAAATCTTCTCGTCTACCTTTCCCGGTGTTGTTTCCCGGCGATGGCAACGGTTATTCTCGCAACACTCATCGTAGCAATACGTTCCTGAGTCTTTTCCGCGAGCCTGCATTTCAATCGAATTGGAGAAATCTTGAAGGCCGAACTACTTCGCATTTGCCTAATATGCTCGATCTGTATTGCCGGTATGGTGGCGGCACTGCCGCAAACGCTCTCGCAATCGCGGCAGCGCCTTCCCGCCAAAAGAACCGCCCGGCAGGAACCTACCCCGGAACCTTCGCCGGAATCATCGTCGAGCGCGGAGCAACAAGAAGTCGAGACTCTCAAGATTGATACAAATCTAGTCACGGTTCCAGTGATCGCCTCGAGCGTAGACGGAACCTATCTTCCTGACCTTCAGCAAAGTGAGTTCAATATCTCAGAAGATGGCGTGAAGCAGGAAGTGTCGTTCTTTGCCACGGTGAATGCACCTTTTCATGTGGTGCTACTATTGGACACCAGCGCCAGCACGCGGGAAAAACTAGGTCTGATTCGAAAGTCGGCAATCACTTTTGTCGAGCAACTGCAGTCCGGTGATCGGGTTAAGGTCATTTCTTTCGACGATCAGGTGCGAGACCTAAACGAGTTCACGAATGATCGAGCTGCCTTAAGAAATGCTATCAACAGGACCGAGGCAGGGCAGGGCACAAAGCTCTATGATGCCTTTCAACTGGCGATGTCTTCGATGAGAAGAATCCAGGGTCGCAAAGCGATAGTTCTTTTTACTGACGGAGTTGATTGGCGCAGCGATGACGCATCCTTCGACAGCACTCTCAAGTGGTTAGATGAAGAGGGTGTAATTGTTTATCCGATACGATATGAAACTCGGGCGGAAACCGAGCGCATAGCCCGCGAACAATCGGAGGAGCTATCGCCTCAACTACCCACGATCGGCGTTATTCGCGCGCCGTCGCCAGGAACTACCGCTCCCACATTTCCGAGTGATGAGCCGGATTCGGTGCCGACTACTGGTCAGCGCAGCAAGACTGGACCATTTGGTCTACCACTGCCTGGCGAAATCTTACGAAGAGAACGCGAAAGGCGCGATACGCGGGACGGGCGCGGTCAGTATCCGGACGAAACCGGTGGGCCCCGCCGCTTGCCAACCGATCCCGCTGACGATCGGCGCAATCCTGACCCTTCACGCCGTGGCAGTTCTCGGCCAGACGATTCCATAAGCATGATGCTCGAGCAGCTATATCGAACTGCTGATAGCTATCTCAACGATCTGGCAAATAAGTCAGGAGGGCGTTTGCTTAGGGCCGATACGCTTCAGTCGCTGCCCGCCGCGTTTGCGCAGATTGCTGCCGAGTTAAGAACACAGTATGCGATTGGATACTACCCGACCAATAAAACGCGGGATGGCCAGTATCGAAAGATCAAAGTGACAAGCACGCGCAAGGGTGCTGTTGTCCGCGCCCGCCCGGGATATCGCGCTCCCAATGGCGGCTGAGTCCGACACACTTCAGTTTGT
>JBDUCF010000157.1:0-6479 GCA_040003545.1 Pyrinomonadaceae bacterium
GGACCGCGTCAGTGGCTGGTACAAACGTCGCACCCAAACCTGGACCATCATTGTCGCCCTGTTAATCACCCTTCTCGCAAACGCCGATACTATCCACATTGCCCGGCGTCTCTGGGGTGATCCTGTGTTGCGCAGCGCCATCGTAGAAGAAGCAAAGGTCAGAGCACAGAAGCCGCAGCCGCGTGTCTCCGTCGAGTATCCGGACGAGGACGATCCTACGAACCCCACCGTGACGGTTAATGAGAGCAATCAACTTTCGGGTAAAGAGCAAGAGCTGCTCGGGCAGGTGCTGGGCTGGCGCGGCGCTATGACGGACAACTCGTGGAGAGACTGGGGCGAGCGACTGCTTGGTTGGCTTCTAACGGTACTGGCTCTATCACTCGGCGCTCCATTCTGGTTTGATATGCTGAACAAGTTCATGAACATACGCTCCAGCGGCAAATCGCCTGATGAAAGAGCGAAAGCTCCTGAGAAACAAGACGCAACCGCGCGCGCATGACCCGAGTAGGACAGGCATTCCTGCCTGTCGCACGTTTTCCGGAGATCCGACACACGGAACGGCGAGCTTTAGACCGGCAAGGAGAAACCGAAAATGCACTCCGCCCTAAAGAAATTTCGACCCGGCCTGGTCGTTGCCACCTTACTGACCTTGTCTATGGTGGGAAACGGAATGACTCTGGCGCTCAATAAGAGCTTCGTCAAGAAGTTTAAAGACAAGGTTACGATCACCACAAGTCTGCGGGTAGACAAACATCACTTGAGCCCAAACGGCATCGACTCCGATGGTGACGTCCACATGGCCGGCCGAGATTCCGTGGTGCTGCTGCCTCTGGTTGCCGAGATCATTAACGGCCGGAACGAGAAAGACACCATGCAGTTTCTGCTTCAGGCTACGGCCGGTCAACAGGTGGATGTCACCGGCGTGTGGCGGCTATGGTTCGAACATCCCAGCGGTGAAGGCACATCTCAAACGCAGGGCCAGATCGTTCAAGTCCCCGGCGATACAGATCCTAAACATCTGTTTGAGATTCATCCCATCACCAGGTTTGGCAGTTTCAATTGTCTCGATTCGTTTCTGCCGATAGTTGACGACCAGGCGCATCCCACGCAGGAATTCCGGGGGACGCCGGCGACTACAGCCTTTCCTTTCTACGATGCTCATCAAGTCACCATCAGCCGTTCAAACACGGCCATCATGCTTGAAAGCAAAAAGGCCGTTTTCAACTACACGGATTTTTTCATCAAGCTGTCAGGCAAACCAAAGGACGTTGGGGATGGCTACATCGTCTCCGCAAAAATCTCGGCCACTAATAGCTTCGCGGAGCCGTTGCTGGTGGATGGTAACCGCCGAATGATCTTTGCGAAAGATAGCGCGCCGGCAAACGCCGTGAAGAACCTTGGCTCAGGCGCGAAGTTGCACGTGCTGGGAATACCGCGCGTGAATTTGAATGAAGTATTCGCGGTAGCCAGCAGCCTTGCTATCGGTGAGCCGCAACCGCAACAACTTCCCTACGAAATGATTATCGTGGCCATACTGAAATGAATTCGAGTCTGATCAGGCAGGCCGTCTCAGATACGAGCGAAGCTGGGGCGGAGTCGGTTTGCGGATCAGGGCGGCTTTTGCTTTCCATTCCATGGTGCGGCTGAGCTCAGCCAGGAAGCGAGTCTCGCCGGCTTCGAGACTGGCTACCGGCGCGCCGTCCTGATAGAGAATGCGGTTGGCAGCGTGCGCCGCGATGCGTCCGCCGGGAGTGATGATGCCCACCAGATTCAGAGGATCAGCGGCGCTTATCGAAATCAAACTCTCCTGATTTAATTCAATCCCCGGTATGACAAGCTCCTTCGGTTGCTGACCGCTTCTAAACAATTCCTCCGTGGAAGTGCGGGCGCGGCGAATCGAGCGCAGCATTCCCACCGCCTCCGGCAATGCGAACTGCTCGCCGGAGATTCCGGCTACAAAGCGCCCACCGCGAATTTCTCCCCGCGCTTCCAATCGATGGTACATGCGCAGGAGCACGCGCCAGGGCAACGCCATACCTTCGCGCTCGAGCAATCTTTTGAAAACGACGCCGTAGCGTTTTAGAAGTGTGCGGGCGATCTGCTCAACTGCTTCGGGATCGTTGGTCGCCAGGGATGCCACGCCCGCCCTTACGGTTGGGCTACTGCCCCGCTCAGAACTGACAGGCACGAATGCCTGTCCTACTCGGTTGAGAAGCGACCAACGACCGGCGCTGGCCATGTCGTAAACCGGCTCGCGATGCTTGCGCCGCGCGCCTGCATGCGTCTTGCGATTGGAAGGCGTCAACAAAGCCCTTAGTCCCGCGAAGCTGTCGGAAACGACCAGCCCGTAAGCTACCAACTCGCCGAGTGATTCTTCTACCTGGCTTCGCAAGAGGGTTGTGCCTTCGACGATGTCATTGAAAAAAGAGGCGCCACGGGTAGCGAGATAGTCATGAACAGCCCGCGTGGTCGTCGAGAACTCGGTCTCTTTCGGAGCAGGTTTGGGAAAGACAGAACTCCAGATGGCGAAATCCTTGCGAGGCAGAAGAGCGATGGGAGTGGTGCGCACTGGCGCAGTTCCTCGTGCTTTCTCAATTCCATTCTCGGCAGAGGCTGATCGCGACGAGGTTGAAGGAGGCGTTAGCCGGGCCCAAACGAGTTCGCCTGAAAGGCATAGCGCATCCAGCCATGCCGGATCGTATCCAACCAGACGGCTGGGTAGCAGCTCGCCTTCCCATGCAGCCGCGGGCGCTTCGAAGCCCTCCAGCTGCTCGATCACGGCGCGCACACTTTCCGGTCCTTCCATCTGATGATCGGGCGCAACTTTTTGCCAGGCAAGCAGAAAGCGAATGAAGTCGGCGGTCGAGACTGGCTCAATCTCCTGCCGCAGGCGGTTCAGTGTGTAGCTGTGGATGCGCGCCAGCAGCCGGCGCACGCACCATTCAGTTTCAGTAGTACCGGGTGTGAAGTGTCCGCGAATGACGAACCCTTCAGCCTCAAGTTTTAGCAGACCAGTTTCAATTTCTATTTTGTCTAGTCCGAAAGAGTTGGCCAGACTATCAACTGTGGTCGGGCCAAGGCCTTCAAGCCGGCCGCGGAGAATTTCGACCAACGCCTCTTCAAACTGCCAAACCCTTTTTGCCAAACTTTCGGGCGCAACGATTGGCGGATCGAGCGATGCCGAGGGGTAGATGGCCTGAAGTTGTGGCAACCGTTCGGCCCCGATCCACAAAGTAGGACAGACATTCCTGTCTGTCTCTTGACTATGTGGCGGGGCAAGCCCCGCCTCTAAACGGAGCCCAGGAACTCGCAGCACCGCCGCGCGACGATCATTTTGCAGCTCAGAAAAAAACTGCTGCCACTCAGCGCCTTCATCAAGAGTTAAGAAGCCAAGCTCGACCAGCGCATCCTGCAGCTCGTCGGCATTCTGCGGTTCAGGCCATGCTTCATCGCGAACGCGATCGATTGCCCCTTGATCAAGTTTGCCCATGTCCGAAGCAGTCTCGGGATCAAGCCAGCGGCGCTGAAACACTGCGCGCGTGCGGCGTTCCTCAAGCGGCGCATCGTCGAGATATGCATAAGGCCGGGCGTTAAGTATCTCCTGCGCCAGCGGTGAAGCTTCAATAACATCGCGCGCAAAAAGGTTCTTCTCGTTTCGTTCGATCGACGTCAGCAATTGCTCCAGAGCTGCGACATCCATGGCTTCTTCGAGACAGTCGTGGACCGTCTGCGCCACCAGGGGATGCTCGGGAATCTCCCGCTCACCGGAAAGGTTTTCGGCGCAGGCGACTTGATCGGGGAAGACTGCGGTCAGCAGATCTTCAGCATCCATGCGTTGAAGTTGCGCCGGGATCTTCTTGCCGCCGCGGCGGCGAAGCACTGCCAGCGCCCGGGTCACGTTCCAGCGCCAGCGAATGTTCCACATTGGCGCATCCAACAACGCCTGACATAGAAGTTGCCGAACGGTTTTTGAATTCAGATAGTGAAACACTTCATCCAGCGGAAAGCTGTGGGTGGGGCCAAGCGATAACACGATTGCATCTTCGGTGGCCGCAGCCTGCAGCTCGAAGTTGAACTTGCGGCAGAAACGTTTCCGCAGCGCCAGACCCCAGGCGCGATTCAGCCGGCTGCCGAATGGTGAATGCAGCACCAACTGCATGCTGCCGCTGTCGTCAAAGAAACGTTCAAGCACAAGATTGTTCTGCGAAGGCATTACGCCGAGCACAATCTTGGCGCCGGCAAGATACTCGACAATCTGTTCGGCGGCTGCCCGGGAGATGCCCACCTCTTGCGTAAGCCAATCGATAGCAGACCCGATCGCCTGGTGCAAACTTGAGTCGCTGTGGTCTTGCGTTTCGTAATCAATCTTGTCAGTACCGCCTGCGATAGCGGGCGGGTCCATAGCCCCCACGCTACCTCGAGGGGCCTCGACCACAACTCGCTTCGCAATCTCTTCGCGCAAACGCGACACGGATACCGACAGCTCGTGGGTGCGCGCCGGCGCTTCCCCCAGCCAGAAGGGAATTGAGGGTGGTTGCCCGTGCGCATCCTCCACGCGCACCTTACCCTGCTCGACGCGGAGGACGCGCCAGGAAGTGTTGCCCAGTTGAAAAATATCGCCTTGCAGACTCTCGATGGCGAAGTCTTCATTCACCGAGCCGATTACCAGATCGCTTGGTTCAAGTACCACAGCATAATCAGCGGTGTCCGGAATCGCGCCACCGGAAGTGATTGCTGCCAGGCGGGCGCCGCGCCGTCCTCGCAGACGATGATTCACGGCGTCGTGGTGCAGATAAGCCGAGCGCCGCCCGCGCTTGGTGGAAAAACCTTCAGCGAGCATGCGGATGACCGAATCAAAGCGTTCTCGATCGAGATTGCGATAGGGATAGGCCCGCCGCACCATCTCAAAGAGGTCATCCTCAGTCCACTCTTCGGCAGCAGCCGAAGCGACGATCTGCTGGGCCAAAATGTCGAGCGGCTTTTCCGGCAGCTCCAGGCGATCGAGTTCGCCGCGTCGGACTGCGTCAATTATCGCCGCGCATTCAACCAGCTCGTCACGCGATAGAGGAAAAACTCTTCCTTTCGGAAAGCCGGCGACGGTATGGTTCGATCGGCCGACGCGCTGCAGGAAGCTCGAGATCGAACGAGTAGAGCCCAGTTGACAGACAAGATTGACGTCGCCGATATCGATGCCCAGCTCGAGAGACGCTGTGGCCACCAGGGCGCTGAGCTCGCCCGCTTTCAATCGTTGTTCTGCCGCCAGCCGTTGCTCGCGAGCGAGGCTGCCATGATGCGCCGCAATATTTTCATCGCCAAGGCGCTCGCCTAAATGACGAGCGACGCGCTCAGCCAACCGGCGTGTGTTCACGAAAACCAGGGTCGTCTTGTGCTGGCGGATCAATTGGGCCAGGCGGTCGTAAACTTCATCCCAAACTTCGCCGGACATTACGGCCTGGAGCGGCGATTCAGGAAGCTCGATTGCCAGATCGAGCCGGCGAGCATGTCCACTGTCGACGATGGTGCAGTCGGGCGTGCCGTCAGCGCGGATATTGGCCGTGCCGACAAGAAAGCGCGCGACCTCCTCTATGGGACGTTGGGTGGCGGATAAACCGATGCGGACCAGCTTAGGATTTCGGATTGCGGATTTCGGATTGCGGATTTCGTTTTCAGAATCCTTAGCATGTTGGGCTACCAGTTGTTCCAGGCGCTCAATTGATAGCGCCAGGTGCGAACCGCGCTTATCACCGACGACGGCATGGATTTCATCAACAATTAAGGTGCGGGTCGTCTGCAACATCCGCCGGCCGCCTTCGCTGGTAAGCAGGATGTACAGGGATTCGGGTGTGGTGACGATCACGTGCGGCGGCCGCTTGATCATCGCGGTCCGTTCAGCCGCAGGTGTATCGCCCGTTCTGACGAACGTACGGATGTTGACCTCTGGTAATCCCATGGCTTGCAGCTCGAGCTGAATGCCCGCCAGCGGTACCTGCAAGTTTCGCTGAATGTCGTTACTGAGAGCTTTTAGCGGCGAGACATAGACGACGTGAGTCGTGTCATCAAGGCGACCGTCGATACCCAGTCGCACCAGGTCATCGATGGCGGCGAAAAAAGCCGCCAGCGTCTTACCTGAACCGGTCGGCGCTGCGATCAGCGTGTTGCGATG
Source organism: Pyrinomonadaceae bacterium (assembly GCA_040003545.1). Lineage (GTDB taxonomy): Bacteria > Acidobacteriota > Blastocatellia > Pyrinomonadales > Pyrinomonadaceae > DASXRU01. The sequence continues at coordinate 6,164 of JBDUCF010000157.1, forward strand.
TTCCTTGATCGCCGGCCAGGCTAAGTCCTGCGCCTGGGTCGGGCCAGGGAAAGTCTTAGCAAACCAGCTGGCAACTGCCGGATGAAAACCCTGAAGGCTACTCATGAGTTATTATTGGCACCGATGAAATCGTGTTTCACGTAAGAGACTACTCGATTTTGGAAAACTGTTCAAGGGGTTCGGGAGCCAGTTTACCTAATTCCGAGCCACCGTTACAGGCGCTCCTGGCGGTGGATGCATATACAGCTTGCTCCGCTGCATTGCGATAGGAGCAGTCCGATGAAGTACTTGATGCTTGTGTGCATGGACCCGAACT
>JBDUCF010000158.1:0-6468 GCA_040003545.1 Pyrinomonadaceae bacterium
TTCCAAGTCGACTGCCTGAGTCATGCTTGAGAGGCACCCGAGCTCAGGAGAGGGAACTTAAACATGGCATTCTCTCAGGGTTGGGAAGGCGGGCTTGCCCACGCTCTTTAATGGATATTGATCCCATGGGAATGACAATAGATCCCTTACGCAAGAAAGGTCGGAAACAGCGTTCTACAGAGGAGGCAAGGGGTAAATCTGCGTGAACAGTTTAATGAGGAGATTATGAGAGCCTTAAAAATTCGACCGTTTCTTTTGTCAGTCTCACTATTACTGCTGGTTTCAACCAGCGCCATGGCCCAGGGCGTCATCGTTCCCGGTGAGTGTGATCGCTGTCCGGGCCCGCGCCCCCAGGTGTTGCCGCGTTCGTTGCCGATCAAATCAATAAAGATTGACGCGAAGATTGGGTCGCAGGTGGCGACCACGCACATTGAGCAAATCTTTCGCAACGATACCGACGCGACACTGGAAGGTACTTACTTCTTTCCCATTCCCGAACAAGCATCAATATCGGAATTCGCAATCTGGGATGGCAATCGCCGGCTGGTTGGCGAGGTGCGTTCCCGCGAGGAAGCGCGCCGCATCTATAACGAGATTGTCCGCCGCCAACGCGATCCCGGCCTGCTCGAGTACGCTGGTAAAGATCTCTTCCAGGCGAGCATCTTTCCCATCCCGCCGCATTCCGACAAGAAACTGGAAATCACCTACAGCCAAATTTTGCGCGCCGAGTCAGGCACGGTCGCCTATCGCTATCCGCTTGGTACCGGCAGGCAAATGGCACGGATCGGCTCAGTCTCGGGCCGGGTAGAAATCGAAAGTAAAGATCCGCTGCGCAACATTTATTCGCCAACTCATGCGATTGAAGTGAAACGAAACGGCACAGGCCGGGCGGCAGTGACTTTTGAAAACCAGGGCGAACCGCAAGACTTTCAATTGTTCTATGCCCTCTCGCGGGAAGACTTTGGCGTGACGTTGCTGACGCATCGCGAGCCGGGCAAAGATGGCTACTTTCTGCTGATGGTTTCACCGAAAGACGATTGGTCTGAACAGGAGTATGCGGCCAAGGACATCGTCTTTGTGCTCGACACGTCCGGCTCGATGGCCGAGGCCGGCAAGATGGAAAAGGCGCGTGCGGCTTTACTCTATGGCATCAGGATCCTGCGCCCTTCAGACCGTTTCAATGTGATCTCGTTCGCCGGTGAGGAGCACTTGCTGGCTAGCGGGTTAATCAGTGCCGACGAAAACGGCCGCGCGCGTGCGCTCCGTTTCGTTGAAGCGCTAAAACCTGTGGGCGGGACAAATATTGATGCGGCGCTAACCGCCGCTCGTGAACAAATTGGCCGGTCTGAGAACCTGGGCCATCCGCGCATGATCGTTTTTCTTACCGACGGACTGCCAACGGTAGGCCAAACGAATGTCGAACAGATTTTGGGCAACGCTAAGAACGCGCACGACGCGCGCATATTTCCCTTTGGCGTTGGCTATGACGTGAACACTTCGTTGTTGGATCGGCTGGCATCGCAGTCGGGTGGAGTGGCCGATTACGTTGAACCAAAGGAAGATTTGGAAGTTAAGGTTTCCAACTTCTTTTCGCGGATAAGTTATCCCGTGCTCAGCGACCTGCGCCTGGACATGGCCGGCGTGGAAACCGATTTGTCTTATCCACGCACAATGCCTGACATATTCCGCGGCTCACAACTGACGATCATCGGTCGTTATCGCAATCCGATTGACATGAACTTTGTCCGTCTGACGCTGACCGGCAAGAGTGGCGGCAGCGAAAGAAAGTTTTTCTACAACAACCTTCGGTTTCCGCTAACCGAAGAAGTGAACGATTTTCTGCCGCGTTTGTGGGCCACTCGCCGCGTTGGCTGGCTGATGGAGCAAGTGCGCAGCAACGGGGAGCAACCGGAGTTGCGGGACGAGATAGTTGACTTGGGAACGCGCTACGGGATCGTCACACCCTACACTTCTTACCTGGCACTGGAGGACAATGAGGCAATTCGCTTTTCCAGCGCTAAGAGCCAGGGTCTTGGCAACGTGCGGGCGGGTTCGAATGCGCCTCCGCCTCCACCGGCGCCAAGAGCTGCCGACGCGATGGCAACCACAGGAAATGTCGCCGTGCAACAGAGCAAACGTGCACGCGCGCAACAGGAAGTCATGAGAGTGGAGAAAGACGCACAGTCGACTACCATGCGCATCGTTGGTGGCAAGACATTTTACCTGCGCGATGGCATTTGGACCGATGCTGACTTCAAAGCAGGCATGAAGTTGCCGCAGACGGTAATCAAGTTTGGCAGCGATGAATATTTCGCGCTGCTTAAACAGAAGCCGCGACTGGCAACGTACTTCTCATTAGGCGAGCAAGTCGTAGTCGTCCTTGACGGGACAGTCTACCGTGTGAATGCCGCGGGTAATTGAAGCAGCTGCAATCAGTAGACAAGAAGGGCCGCCGGGTAAGACTCGCGCGGCCCTTTGCGCGCCTATGCCGCTTTCCGTGCGGTAAGCCTATCGCGAGGAACGGCTCTTGTTCGAGGCTACGTCTCAGCCCCTGCCATTGCATTTAGAGATACGGCGCAGAGGCATAGCCTCAAGGAAAAAACTGTCTGCGGTAAGCCATAGGCTTACCGCACGGAATGCGGCAGAGCCGCGCTTCACTTCCCTTTGGTTGAGCAAAGTCGAATAACTGCGGAGGGCACAAAGAAACGATCTCGAATCCGGGAATCATTCGGTACCTGTTTGACCGTTTGCACGGAGTCTTTTCTTTCTATGTCTGGGATTTTAAGGACAATGGTAAGAGGTACTCGGTGGCACTGGTTGAGGTGCCAGGTTGGTTGCAGCAGAAGTACATCAATAAGGCGCTTGAGAAGGTGCGCAACAACGGCTATCTGGAGACGGAGCGTTGACCGGGAACCGGGAATCGTGAACCAGAAACTGAAAACCTTTAGCTGGGAACCGTGAACTGTAAAACGTAAACCGCGATCGGAACAGTTCACACTGATTACGCAGAACGGAAGACAAGGACACAATGCAAGCTCGCACGGCTTTGCCGCCTTCCGTGCGGAAAGGCTTTGCCTTCCGTAAGCCCTGATCTGGATCCGAGCCTGCGCCTCGGTAATACGACGGAGGCAAAGCCTCAAGAATCATTACTCGCACCGGAAAGGCAGAGCCTTTCCGCACGGAAGGCGGCAAAGCCGCGAAACGTAACGCTGAAAGCGTTAGCGAAGGCCCTGTGGCAGGCCCGCGAAGTTCCCGCGGACGGTAAGCGGCGCCGGCGGCCAGTTGATGGCCTTCCCCGACTCGGCATTTTCGCAGGTGGCGAGCTTGACGAGGAAGCGGCCGTTAAGCTGGTCGGAGCCTGCTCCCGTCGTAGTGAGATAGCCGATACCACGATCTGTGGGTCGGCAGCGCAGTTTCACCTTCTTGCCCCCGAGGCCCAGCGGAAACACGAGGCGCGTTCCTGGAGTGATGCGCCCTTCGCCGTCGGTCTCGATGGAGAGATCCCAGCCGTTGGCGGCACGGAGCTCGAGGAGTTCGTGCCCGACGGTGCCGATCTTGGCGCCAGGGCTTGCGTGGTCGAACCCCAGCTCGCGGGGGGTACCGTCGAGCTTTTTCACAAGCCAATCAGGGAGGATCCCCCCGAGGGGCAGGCCCAAGCGAGGCACGACGACACGCACTTCGAACGACGGGCCTCGGGAAGTCTCCGAGACGCTCGCCCCTACCATCTCGTCCGTCTCGTCCAGCACGTCGTTCGGTCGCGATACGAGCAAGACGAGGCAGGCGAGCAACGCCAGCGCGATAATGATCAGCGATATCTTCAGGGATCTCTTCATGCCACTCCATGATCGGGGCTGATCGTGGCGGTGGTCAACACGACGCGAAGCGTGAACCGTAAACCGGAAACCGTGAACTGAAAATACAAGCGCTGATCGCTTACCCTGAAAGCGTTATGTTCTTGAATTGGCTTTCAGCGAGCCAAAGGGACGGTCCCCAGTTCACGCATCGCTTTACGATGCGCGGCCGGCAAAAACTAGGTACAAGAAAAAATCCGGAGACCCACCCGCTACCGCGAGGTGGTGCTGACCTCATGGGACCGCGACTTGTTTACTTTCGCATTCCATCTCGCAACGTCAACGCCTTTCACGAGCAACCATACGGTCATTATCAGTCCACCAGGAAACATCAACATAAGGAAGACGTCGGACGCGTAGGCGGGCGCGAGGATCAACAAGAAGTTTCTGACGACAAACCCAATTCCTCCGATCGCCATAAGCACGCCGAGAAACTTCGGCAGGTAACCCGAATCCCAGATTAGGTAGGAGCGAACAATCCAGCTCATGCCGTAGTAGGCAGTGAAGATCATGCCGGCATATCCATAAAACTTCATCGACAACAAAACGAGTGAATTGAGTTGATCGGGCGTAAAGGTCTTTAAGTAGTCGGCGGCGCCTTCGATAATGAGGAGGGGAGCAAAATAGAATAACTCTGCAAAGGCGAAAAGAGCGGTGCCAACAAGCCCGAAGAACGCGGCCAGCAAAGACAGATGTTTGTTGACTGGCTTGAGCAACGCGTAAAAGATCACCACCAAGGTGATATCGCACAGCGACTCAATCAGGAAGGCCGCAAAGCCCAACCGGTAGAGAAAGTTGAAATTCGTAACGTTTGCCACTGTGGCGGCGGCATCACGGCCGGCGATTAGCCTGGACGGAACATAAGCTTCACCGAATCCGCCCGCCACCAGCGAGATAAGAAACAGCACTCCGGCAATCCTTGCGTACCTCTGTACATTCATATCGAATTCCTCATCTCTTAAGCTCAGCACCTATCCCTTACCTATTAAGACGAATGAGAAAGAGAAATGTTTCAGCCAGCGACAGACGTCAGAGGTCAGAACGCAATGGTGGTTCCCTTGGGCTCTAGCGACGGCGGTGTGACAGGCCGGTCGTGGCTCGGACCTCACTTTGGTGATTGCCGGCAGAGTGCCCGATCTACCCACTCATTTCGGTGGTGCAACTTTGAATATCCGGGATCGCGTGACGATGGACCTAGCCTTATCCGGTTCGGTCGCATCAAGGAAAGCCTCATTTATTTCGTTGCGGTCCTTTTCTGAACGCCGCGCGCGGTCGGCAGCGAATGCAGCCCCAACCTTGTCGCCGCCTGCCATGTTGGCTGTCGCAATCCAGACGAAGTGAGTCCAATCACCGTCAGTCTTCACTTCTTCCGCGGACAGACCATAGGCCAACACAACACCATCGGCGACCAACTTGTCGAAGACCGGTTTATTGTACTTTTCCCAGGCGCGCCGGTAGTCAGCGCCTTTCCCTGGTTTCACTTTATTAAAGTTATAGCGGGTGAACGGGAGTACTCCGGCCTTCGGGGGCGGCCCATAGCCGGCGACGAGATCGCGTATCAGCCAATCGCGCGTCTTGCTCATGTCAAACACTGAGCGGCTGCGTTCGGCCGTGGTCATGGCCGTCCTTTGTTTACCGCGCGCCGCCTGAGCTTCTTGTGCAGCCAGCTTCGCGAGCTGCGCTTCCATACCGTTCAGGACTTTTTCCACGCCTGCCCAGTTTTCCACGGTAAACCAGATGAGATGTGTCGTACCGCCAGGATAGCGCAAGACCGGGGTCTCCATGCCCCAGGCCATTACAACGCCTTCCGCCATTAGCTTGTCGCGGACTGGCGCGCCCACGGTGTTGATTAGAGTCGTCAGCTCCTCTTCCTTGCCGGGGAAGACGGTGTAGTCGTAATAGAAAGTAAGAGCTCCGGGAGTCGGGGTTGGCTGTTGGCTGACGGCGGCACTGCAGAGCAAGAGAAGGATCAGGGAGACCAGAATTAGTTTGCGCATTTTTTTCTCCTATGAACCGGAATTAATCGGCTCGGGTTTCGGGATGAAAGAACTGAGTTAGACATCTGGGCGACCGCTTGTGATCTGACCTGGGAAAATTGAGGTCCTTCAGCTCGGTCAACCTCAGACTGGCTTGGACCTCGGTTCACGGTTGGAAATCTGTAAGAGGGAAATCAAGCTGCTTTTAATTGATCCGCGGTTTGCAGTCAAGCGCGCTCAGGTAGCAGCCGCGAGTTGAACTCGCCTGAGCGCCCACAAAACGACAGCTTTGCCGTGGAGGCGCGTAACAGCTCTTGCCGATCAGTTTTCCGGGGAGTACGCTGCATGCTCGCGCAGCCGCCTGTTGATTCGCGCGAGGTGCGCACTTTCAGTAGTACTCCCTAACCTTCCGGTTAAAAAGGATAATGTCACATGATTAGTAGCCAGGCTCTCAGGCAAAATTCTCCCTTCGGAACACGGGTGAGCTTGATACTGGTAGTTCCATCGCCGTCGCCAATAAGCTCAACGTGACTTCCATCCTGATTCCCCTCCCGCTTGCAAAAGGTTTGCGCGTAGCGTCGACAAGTCGGGGCCAGTGACTTTAATCTCTGACTTCTGACCTCTGACTTCTGACCTCTGAC